>JAAUUE010000076.1 GCA_012031635.1 Coleofasciculaceae cyanobacterium SM2_1_6
GCTAGATGGAGGGCGAGATAGTCCACGCCATGTTTGGGCAGAAAACCGCCGGGGCGATCGGGCAAGTTACCCGCCTGCTCGTTCTCCTCATTGCCTTGACTCAACCAGAGCTATTTAATCTGGGCTATCTTTCTCTTCTTTCTGCCTACCAGTGACCAGCCCGCTCTCAATGATGTCTCTGAATTAGATAATCGGCGAGATTTTGTAGGGTTAGTCGCTTTAGGGTTCCTTGCCATGATGATTGTCCCCATCCCCAGTACCATCACTAGACTTCTGAATATCTAGCTATATCTATTAAGGTAAGGACGAGCCAAGGTCGATCGAAATTGGTCAAAATTGGTTAGGGCCGGGTAAAGTTGGTCGAAATTAGTCGAAATTAGTCGAAATTGACCGAAATTAGTCGAAATTAGTCGAAATTAGTCGAAATTAGTCGAAATTGACCGAAATTGGCTAACTTTGCTGAAATGAAGAGACTTAGGAAAATCTAGGGAGTCTTAACTGAATGGGGAGAAAAGTTGATTGATTTAATTAATTTATAGAAATTTTTTTGCCGACGCATCAGGTTAACATGGAATACGGGAAGTAGGGCAACATTTGTGGCACTCTACCATCTTCGGTATTCTCAGGTCTCAAGACCGATAAAAATAAGACCGATAAAAACAGAGACGAACAGAAATAGCCTACAAATATTCGATCGTTCAGGTCGATCGTCCAGAATCAATTGACGCAATGGTGTTGCATGGTAGACAAAGTAGACAAAGGTGTGAAATCTTCCCATAACTCTTCTCAAAAATCTCCTCAGACTTCTGCCTCGATCGCCGGAGATATTCCTGTAGCTATCCGTGATACTCCCAGCGCCGCTCCCCAGAGTTGGTGGAAACTAGTCCTCATTGCCTGTGCTGGCTTGGGTTTTGGTGGCTTGGGAATGATCGCAACTATCATTATCGCCAGTATGCAGCCGCCGCTACCGAGTCCTGCTGCCTCAAATAATCTTGCCAACTCTTCTGAGGTTCCGTCCTCTGACTTGCCAAATTCTCCAATTTTGCCGACTTCATCGACTTCATCCCTAGGAAATACCCCTGAAGCAAACCCTTCTAGCAGCCCCGATACCCTCCTCGGTCACTATCCCTACGCAGAAGCCCCCAGCAGTGACTTACAAGCCATAGAGGGCAATCCAGAGATTAAGCTCCGCCGTGCTGCCGCCGTTAGTTTGGAGGCCATGGTCAAAGCAGCAGAAGCTGAGGGTGTAATTCTAGTCCCCCTATCTGGGTTTCGCTCGATCGATGACCAGCAGTACCTATTTTTTGATATCAAGGCAGAACGGGGGCAAGTTGCCACGAAGCGAGCCGAAGTCAGCGCCCCGCCGGGCTACAGTGAACACCACACTGGTTATGCCGTAGATGTGGGAGATGGCAAAGTCCCAGCGACTAATCTCAGCACTGATTTTGAAAATACCGAAACTTTCCGATGGCTACAGAAAAATGCTGCCCGGTTTAACTTTGAACTATCCTTTCCCCTAAATAATTCTCAAGGAATTAGCTATGAACCCTGGCACTGGCGCTTTGTGGGGGATATTCAAAGCCTTGAAACTTTCTATAAAACCCGGCAGGGAAATCCTTAGGGCAATCAGCCAAATAATCGCCAAGAGGATGTCTGAAATTTTTTTGGCTGGGGATACATAGCAGTTTCTCGAAGAGTAACCACAGCTACAAGCACAAAGTCCAACCTAGCGGACTCAGAAAAATCTGGGGCTTTCTTCAACCAACGGAGACAGGTTTTACTCCTGTGTAGCAAAGACCGAGATGGTGAAGAAAGTTTAAGTTGCAAAACTCCAGCACTACGGGGGTTTCGCAACTCTTATTTTGTCCTAGCGATATCTTTCTTTGCTATAGTTGCGACTTTAGTCGCCAAGCTAACTCTTGCAGACATCCTCTAAAGGAACTCACTGTTGTTCATCGTCTTGAGTAACATAGCAAACAGGACTCTGCCCTCTTTAATTCTGGTAGATTTTAGAAGGATTTTTATAATAAGATGATAGTAAAATTGATGCTACCAATGCACCGCGAGGAACTACCGTGAGCCGTCTTGCTACTCTGACTATTCAGTCGCCTCTACCTAATCTTGATGATAACAATCGTCTGAGAATTTTTTCTGGTTCTGCCAATCTTGCCTTGTCTACAGAGGTAGCCCGCTACTTGGGTATGGATTTGGGACCAATGGTGCGGAAGCGTTTTGCTGATGGAGAACTGTACGTTCAAATTCAAGAATCGATCCGGGGTTGTGATGTATACCTAATTCAACCCACCTGCTATCCGGTGAATGATAACTTGATGGAACTCCTAATCATGATCGATGCTTGTCGTCGGGCTTCTGCCCGGCAGATCACGGCGGTGGTTCCCTACTATGGCTATGCTCGGGCCGATCGAAAGACTGCGGGTCGAGAATCGATTACGGCAAAATTAGCAGCTAACCTGATCACCAAGGCTGGAGCTAGCCGAGTTCTAGCGATGGATCTCCACTCTGCCCAAATTCAAGGCTATTTCGATATTCCCTTTGATCATGTTTATGGCTCCCCGGTAATTCTCGATTACTTGGTTAACAAGGGTTTGTCAGATATTGTTGTTGTTTCTCCCGATGTGGGTGGGGTTGCCCGAGCTAGAGCCTTTGCCAAAAAGCTCAATGATGCGCCCTTAGCTATTATTGATAAACGCCGTCAGGCTCACAATGAAGCTGAGGTGATGAACGTTATTGGGGATGTGGCGGGGAAGACTGCGGTTTTAGTCGATGACATTATTGATACGGCGGGGACAATCTCTGAGGGCGGCAGAATCCTCAAGCAACAAGGAGCCAGACAGGTCTACGCCTGTGCAACCCACGCTGTATTTTCACCCCCGGCGGTAGAAAGACTTTCTAGCGGTATCTTTGAGGAAGTTATTGTTACGAATACGATTCCCGTTTCTGAGGGTAATCGCTTCCCTCAACTCCAAATCCTCTCTGTGGCTAATGTGATCGGGGAGACCATCTGGCGCATCCATGAGGATAGTTCTGTGAGCAGTATGTTTAGATAGTCTTAAAGTTTAGATAATTCCTAGATGAAATCACAGCCCTCTTTGGGGCAAGTGGGAATAATTTTGGTGGCGGGGGTGTCGGCAGTGTCGGCGGCGGCGGTGTTGATTCGCTTGTCGATCGAGGCGGCGGGGATCCGCAGTGTGGGTTTTAGCCTATTTATGGCAGCCACCAGGTTAAGCATCGCTGCTCTGATTTTTCTGCCAGCTTGGGGCGGGGTTTTTCCACCGTCTGGTCAGCAATCTACCCAACCACGGGCTTTTGGCTTTGCTGTAGCAGCAGGCGTTGCCCTAGCTCTGCATTTTGCCACTTGGATTACCTCTCTTTCTTTTACGACTATTGCCGCTTCTACCACGATCGTCACCACGAATCCCGTCTGGGTAGCTCTCCTCTCTTGGCTCTGGCTCCGGGAAAGACCCAGTAATTTAACTATTATCGGTATTGCCCTAGCTTTAACTGGGGGAATCCTAATTGCTTTTGGGGATACCAGCACCACGGATACCGCAAGTAATCCCTTGTTGGGCGATTTTCTTGCCTTATTGGGGTCTTGGGGGGCTAGTTGCTATCTACTTTTGGGACAGCAAGCTCAAAAAGAGGCTTGGAGACGAGGAGCTATGTGGCGATCGCCTACACTACGGCGGCGGTGGTGTTAATCCCGCTCCCTCTCCTTTTTGGCACAGGTTACACTGGCTATCCTTGGGCGGTTTATGGCTACATTGGGTTGATGGCAATTCTCTCCCAAGTAATTGGTCATACCACCCTCAACTGGGCTGTGCAGTGGATTTCGCCGACCCTAGTTACCCTCGCAATTTTATTTGAACCCATCAGTTCCAGTATTTTGGGCTATTTTATTTTCCAAGAAGTTCCCCAAAATTCAGTACTATTCGGAGCCTTAATTGTTTTGGTGGGGGTGGCGATCGCTGTCCGAGAAGAACACCATAAGCACTATTCCTAGTTGTTTATCATGAAGATCACGAGCCTAGGAGACGGAATAGCGATCGCTTAACACCCTTCGGGCTTGTTCTCGATCATCGAAATGGATTTTTTCTGTGCCTAAAATTTGGTAATCTTCGTGTCCCTTCCCAGCAATGAGTACGCCATCTCCCGGTTGCGCCTGTTGGATCGCCAGCCGGATTGCGACGGCTCGATCGCCCTCCACAATGGGATTAGCGTTTTGAGGAATTCCGGCGAGGACATCTTGGAGAATTTGTTGGGGATTTTCAGTTCTAGGGTTATCGGAAGTCACCACCGCCACATCGGCTAATCGGGCAGCAATTTCTCCCATGATCGGGCGCTTGGTTCGGTCTCGATCGCCCCCACAGCCAAACACGCAGATCATTTTGCCCGGAATGAAGGGACGGGCAGCCTTGAGGAGATTTTCCAGACTATCAGGGGTATGGGCATAGTCCACAATCACGCTGATTTCTTGCGCTGGGGAGACTTGGACTCGTTCCATCCGCCCCGGCACGATCGTGAACTCTGGCAAACTCCCCACCATCAGGTCTAAATCAATTCCCAGATGCAACCCCGCCCCGATCGCCCCCAGAAGATTCTCTAGATTAAACTGCCCCACCAAGGGAGAATGAAACCCGACTTCTCCTGATGGTGTGTGCAAAGTCCCCCGGACTCCCGTTGCCTCGTATTGCAGATTACTCATAAACAAATCCGCTTGGGGATTTTCTACGCTATAGGTCCATCTCTGCGCTGGGGGAACTTGTGCTGCCAATCTCTGCCCATAATCATTATCTATATTCAAAATCGCCCGACCTCGGAGATACTCTGGGGAAAATAACAGAGCCTTGGCTTGAAAGTAATTCTCCATGGTTTCATGGAAATCTAGATGATCTTGGGTAAGGTTAGTAAAAACTGCCACCTGGAAGGGACAGCCCAAAACTCGCCGTTGAGCTAGGGCATGGGAACTCACTTCCATCACGGCGTACTGACTCCCGGCTGCCAAGGCTTGAGCGAGTTGTCCTTGCAGATCCACGGCGAGGGGCGTGGTATTGATGGCGGCTTCTTGGTGGTTTTGCCAACGGGTGTAGAGGGTTCCCAAGAGGGCAGTGGGTTGCTGGGCTTTTTGGAGGAAAAATTCGATGAGATGGGTGGTAGTAGTTTTGCCATTAGTCCCGGTTACACCGATTAATTTGAGGGTCTGGGCTGGGTAATTATAGAATTTGCTGGCAATTTGGCTGCTAGCAAGGATCATATCTGGAGCAGTAAATACCGCACTTCCTTGGGTTGGAACCTTGGCTAAAGCTTCAGGAGTAATCAAGGCGGCGATCGCTCCCTTTGCTATGGCTCCTTGCCAAAACTCGCCCCCATCTACCCTTGATCCCGGTATGCCCAGAAATAAATACCTCGGTTCACAGGTTTGAGAATTGGTAGAGATCCCTATTACTTCTAAATCTAGGTTGGGATGATTATTCTTATCTGCAAAATCTATGCTTGCAATGTCGTTTAGTAGTTTCCTTAGCTTCATAAATATTGTTGATGAGTAACTTTAAATTTAAAGTGCAAATAGCTACTGAATTATGCAATTAATTGTACTTCTTTTATAAATCCATTGAAATTCCGTAAATTGAGTTTTTTAAGTTCTCTACTGACGGTGGAAGTACCTGAAATCCATGCTTCTTATACCATCTAATAAGGTTAGGATTATTGTTAATGTCTTCTTGAGTTAGAGAGCCATAAATTCTCTTAAGTCCATTTTGACGAGCTATTGCTAGTGTAGTCTGTAAAAGATAGGTTCCTAATCCATTTTGACGATAATCAATTGGCTTAGGTTTAAATATTAGCCTCCAAAGCGCTATAAGTAAGTTCGAGGGTTTATGAATTACATTATTTTGGATATAGATATCGCTTATTAGAAATTCATCAGGTGAATTAAAAGCACCTTTAATTTCACCAATTTTGCTATTACGATATAGAAGTTTCGCAGTGAAGAAGTCTGTACTTTCATTTACTTGGAGGTAATATTTTCGCCTCTTGCGATCAATAAAAATACGATCAGCACTTTGATTAGTTTTCATCTAATAGAGTACCTCCTTTAACCTTAGATTATCTAAATGACTCGAAATCATTTAAGTATAAAATTCTACTTTTCTTGCCCTGATTGTAGCAGGGCTGTGGTGAGTAAGTCTTGAAGTTGAAGATCGCCTCGCCCACTGGTTGAGGTATGCTCGATCGAGTCTCTCTCCTTGTAGCTTCAAACCTCCTGACACATCTCTCCATGGCTTTTGGGAACCATCGGGAATGAGTTGAAACCAACTGAGTTTTTGGAGAATGATACCTTCGGGAGAATAAATATAAATTCCTGCTTCTGGGGTGGCTAGGTTTCCTACGGGGTACAGAAGGTGGCGACTCATAACTGAAATAGAAAAAATAGAAAAAGGAGCATCGCTACTCATCAGATAAAAATCCCCTGCCATGATCTCAATTAGTTGAGGTGCTGTGTTTTGCAGCCACTCAGCACCCCAGCCCCTTTTCACAAATTCCTACTGCAATTCTGCCCCAATTAGGAGAGGATACTATTCCCAAGGTCAGCGATCGCCAATTTACGGACTGCTCGATGGCTAGAACGAAGCCGCTCTGTTGTTTATTGGGGTGTTAACTATGGTTTAGGCAACCCAAAGATTGCGGGCAAACCGGAGCGCAAAAGTTATTAGCACTATCCCGAACCAACCGAGGAAAATGTATCCGCCTCGAGGATTTTTGAAGGGTCGATCGCTGAGCCAGAGTCCCGTGGCGATCGATAGAGAAATAATCCCGTAACTGATCCGATTCACCGAAATTGTACTGCCAGAAGCGAGAATTAATCCCAAGCCACAAAAGCCGTAGGTCAGAACCGCAAGGCTGAGTTGATGACGCTTGAGCCATAGGAGATAGCCTCCCCCCAAGCTCATGAGAATATTCAGAAAAGCGTCGCCCCCCAAGAGCCACAGAATTAGCCCCAGAACAAGGGAACTATAGCCGAGGATTGCAGCAGGCAAGGAGCGACGGTTCCACCAGAGAGCAAGCCCCGTGAGGAAAGTAAGCACAAAAATTAGGGGATGGAGAGGATTGACAATGGTAAAGTTTTTCCAGTTATCCCAGCCAACGATAATTTCCATGAACATATGCAGCCAACCGTTGCGATCGAACCCTAGCTCTGGTCGCCAACTCTTCTGGGCATTAAAAAATGCTAAAGGGTCTTGAAATTTCCACCAACAAAATAAGCTAAACGCCCCAATCCCCGCTCCCGTTGCCAAACTAGCAGCGATCGCCCCCAGCCCTCGTTTTTCCTTGAGAGAAACCAAAAATAAAGCCGGAATCAAGGCTACCCCCGTCGGTCTAGTTGCCGTTGCTAAGGCTCCCCACCAAGCCGTCCCTAGGTATTGTCGACTTTCAAAACTCCATAAGGATAGAGTGCTGACAAACAGATAAAGTCCTTCGGTATAAATCACCGTGCCGTACAAAGAGAGGGGACACAATGCCAGCACCGCCACAATCCACCGGGCTGCATTGCTGCCATACAGGGATTTCATCCAATAAAACAGACAGACGATCGTTCCCAAAAAAGCCCCATTATTCACTAGCACTGCCCCGTACCGGAACTTGATGCCGATGAAAGTTAAAGCCTTGGCTAGCAGAGGATAGAGGGGAAAGAAAGCAACGGAATGATGTTGGGTGGTTCCGCTAACAAATCTGTAGCCCTGTTGGGCAATCTGCCGATAAAAATCACTATCCCAAGCAGCAAATACACTCCAATCCCCAAATACCGGGATCACATCGGGAGGCACAGGCAACAAGGGCGCAACTCCCACCATGATTACCACAATCAATAACCGACTCCAAAACCATAGAGAAAGAACAAATATTAAATCTGGGTAAGACTGCCGAAATTTATCAAGTTTCTGCCCTATGGTCAGAGTTCCGGGGGGAGATGAAATAGATTCGCCATCGATCGAATTATTCCTAGGCAAAGATTTGTCTTCAGCAGTCATGTTTATCAGTTAATAGTAGATAGTTGGTAGTTAATTAGTTGTCAGTAGTCCTTAGATAATGGATAGTAAACCATGTATTAGTTACGAAAAGCTACTCAAGAGTTTTCATATTTATTAGTTGATAAAATTGATAGCTACTCTTGTCCAAGATCTCTTGCCTCTTCTCTCGCCGCAACCCTTTCCACCAAAGCAAGTTCCAACTCTAAGGCTCCTGCAATCTGCTTCACACTCAACCCCAGAGCTAATAACCTTGGCACAGCCTCAATCTTGCCCTCAATCTTGCCCTCAATCTTGCCCTCAATCTTGCCTTCAGCTATAATTTCACTTCTTAAGTCTTGGTATAATCTCGTTTGTCGTAAATCATCTATTCCAAACATTGCTGATACCTCATCTCTGCTCATATTGCTCAATTTATAGAATAAAACTGTTTCAATAAAATCAATAACTTTCCTGCGTAGATCTTGACTGGAAATTTTCTCTAGTGCTTGCTCTAGCTTAGGAAATTCCTCTTTTAGCTGATCTTCTGAAATTACTACTAATTTTACTATACCTAAGCTAATTGGTAGATTCTCCTTTATGACTAGCTCATCTAAATAGATTACCCGGAGTTTGCCTCGCAAATCTTGATATTGGGGTGGTAATTGTGGTTCTAAGTTTCTAGAAGCAAAGATTGCTACCGCTGCCCAGTTGTTGGGTGGTTGATATTGTTCTAGATAAATAAATATTTCTGCAAATAATCGCCGATAGAAGTTTTCTTTAGAATGAAATTGGACTTCTACAAAGTAGAGTAAATCTGTGAACTCATCACTACTGGGAATAAATAAACCGTCAAACCGCCTTGCTAGCTCTTTTATCTCCCTTGAGGAAAATTGATAATTTTGAGCTTGAGCAGGGTCTTCCCCCATGAGTTCAAATAGCACCTCTGGGAATAGCTGGAATAAGCTATAAAAAATGGTGTCGGTTTTCAACTCTCTTTATTTCCTATGTTTACTACTTTTCCTCGGATCGAGTAATCGAGGAGTTCGATCGGGTGCATAATGGCAACTTTACTGCCCTGCTCTTGGAGATGTTTGCTGATTTGCAGAGTACAGCCCGGATTTGCAGAAGCAATCAACACCGCTCCGGTATTCAAGAGATTTGTTACCTTTTGTTCCCCCAATTCTTCGGCAACTTCTGGCTGGAGCATGTTATAAACTCCGGCACTACCGCAACAGAGGGCTGCATCTACGGGTTCCCTCAGTTGGACTCCGGGAATTTGTTTGAGTAAATTTCGTGGCTGGACACTAATTTTCTGCCCGTGGAGCAGATGGCAGGCATCCTGATAGACGATCGAGAGCTTTTCCACTTCTCCGGCGGCATTCACAGGGGTCAAGGGTGATAACTTGGCGGTTAAACCTATTTCTGCCAAAAATTCCTGTACATCCTTTACTTTTTGGCTAAATTCCAGAGCTTTCTCGGCGTAGTCTCGATCGTCGGCCAAAATGTGATGATACTCCTTCAAGGTATGCCCACAGCCCGCCGCATTGATAATAATGGCATCCACCTCAGTATCCGCAAAACTATCGATCATTTTCCTTGCCAAATCCTGCGCCTGCTCCCTTTGCCCCTGATGTTCTGGCAACGCTGCACAGCACCCCTGACTCCGGGGAATCACCACCTCGCAACCATTGGCAGTTAACACCCTCAAGGTCGCCTTGTTCACAGGGTTAAAAAACAAGCGTTGCACACAGCCCAAGATCATCCCCACTCGGTAGCGTTTCTCTCCCACTGCCGGGAAGACACCGGGTAACTTTTCCTGAAAAGCATCAAAGGTCAAACTGGGCAGATTGCCTTCCATCCCGGCTAATCGGGGCGATATTTTCTTCAGTAATCCCGTCGCTTTAACGAGGTTTTGTAACCCTAGTTTTTGATAGAAAAATAACGGTACTAATAAAAATCTCAACCGATTGGGATAGGGGAATAAATTAAAAATAAAACTCCGATACAACTTATCCAGAGGCTGGCGGGGATGGTTGCGCTCTACTTGCGATCGAGTGGCGGCGATTAACTGGTCATACTTCACCCCAGAAGGGCAGGTGGTGACACAGGCAAGGCAACCCAAGCAGGTATCAAAATGTTGGGCGATCGCCGGAGACAGTGGAATCTCTCCTTCATTAATGGCATCCATCAAATAAATTCTGCCCCGTGGGGAATCGGTTTCTTTGCCAATCACTCGATAGCTAGGACAAGTAGCCAAACAAAATCCACAATGAACGCAGGTATCAATCAGCTTTGGATCCGGAGGATTACTAGAATCAAAACTAGGTGAGTAGTCATTACTTTGGAGATCGGTGGATAATTTAAGAGGTCTAGGTTCAGTTTGCATATTTTGTTTTGTATAACAATATTGTGATATAGTGTGGCTAAATTTAGATTAGGGGTAAATGTGCCAGAAGCGCAAATTATTTTCTATCAAGATGATACTGGGAAAGTCCCCGTTCTCGAATGGCTGAAAACTCTTCTGAAACAAGATAAAAAAGGCTATGTCAATTGTATTGCGAAGATTCGGCAACTTGCTAATACAGGCTATGAATTGAGACGACCAGCAGCAGATTATTTGCGGGACGGAATCTATGAACTTCGAGCCAAGCATATCAATGTTCAATATCGTATTTTGTACTTTTTTTATGATCAAAATGTAGCAATTCTCGCCCATGCAATTATTAAGGATACTGATCAAGTTCCTCCTATAGATATTGACAGAGCAATTCAACGTAAAAATCAATTCGAGAAAAATCCAAATATTCATACTTATCAAGAGGAAGTAGATGATGGTTAAAACTAGAGATGCACTGAAAATTATTGATGGTTTGACAAATAATGATCCTGAAATTGCCGAGATGGTAAGGGAAGCCTCTCTAAATGCTGTAGTTGCCCAGCTTATTTATGAAGCAAGAACTACGAGGGGACTGACTCAAAAACAACTTGCCGATTTGGTTGGCACAAAGCAGTCAGCGATCGCAAGGCTTGAAGATGCTGATTACGAAGGACATTCTCTCTCCATGTTGCAAAAAATTGCTGGTGCGCTTAATCAACGGGTAGAAATTAAGTTGTTATCGATCGAGCCTGAGAAAACTTCTGTCTAGAAAAACATTGCATTTTTATTGATTTTTTATTTTAGAGATTTCCTACAAAACGTTGAGGACTAAGGACAGCTTGAGGATCAAATTGTTGTTTGAGTTTTTCCATAATTTCTAGCGCATTGCCATGATAACCCCACACATCTAATTGTTTTTTATAATCCGTTGGTGCTGCCAATAAACTGAGATAACCTTGAGAATCTTGGCATTGATGGCGAATTTTCTGGAGGATTTCTGGAGAAATTACCGCTTGATCAAGATGGAGCCAACCCACACCGCTACCAGCATGAATCAATCCCAAACTAGAGTTATCTAGGTTATGCAAAGACTGTAATAGTTGGGGAGCAGCAGTGGGAAGTATACCTATTTTGCAGGTAAGAGTTGGTATTTGGGTATGAGGGAAGATTTGATTTGTTAAGTCTTGCCATAGAGAAGATTCGCTAGTGTCGGCAAAAGTCATTACCTTGAGACTGTGGGCGGTGGCTAGTTCTGTGAGGCGGGTACTCTGCTCTTGGATGCTGGGCAGGATGCTTTGAAATCTCACCAATAAACCTAGACTCTTTTCACCGCCTAATTCCTGAGTCAACTTGGGAGAGAGGAGATCGCAACTGGTGGGAGTGAGGGCAGAATTTAAGAAGGTTTGGGCGGTGGCAGTAATTCCGGCTAAATCTCCGGTACAGAGTAGGGTGGTTGAGGTTTCGGGCAGGGGATAAACTCGAAAAGTTGCCTGAGTAATCACCCCTAACGTGCCGTAGGAACCAGTGAAGAGCTTCATCAGGTCGTAACCCGCCACATTTTTCACCACTCTGCCCCCAGCCTTGGCAAGTTCCCCATCGGCTCGGAGGAAGGAAATTCCTAAAAGTAAATCCCGCACGCCGCCGTAACGTTGCCGCCAACTACCAGTCATAGCTGTGGCGATCGTCCCCCCTACAGTTCCCGCTAGGTTTGGTCCCAGGGGCAGAAATTGCTGCTCTTTACCTAAAATTGTTTGCAACTCAGCCAGATCAATCCCCGCCTCGATCGTCACCGTCATATCCCCCACCGCATGATCCACCACTTGATTCAGCTTTTGGGTACTCACCACCAGATCAACTTCCCCCAACAAGCCGCCCCAGTGGAGCTTCGTTCCCTGTCCCGTCGGCAGGATTTTGAGATTGTGAGCTTGAGCAAATTTCATCACCTCACCCATTTCCTGCCCAGTGTCTGGGGTAATCATGGGGATGGTTTCTTTAGGTTCTGTGTGCCTGAGACCCCAAGCGATCGCAGGTTGCCAGTCTTGGATATTGGTTGGATTCGTCAACTGCTGGAGGTGGTCAAGATGGGGGACGATCGTACTCATAGCGGACTTAGTTAGATTTAGGGGGAAATAAATGACAAAGTTACAAAAAAAGACAAAAAAGAACAATTTTCACTATGCTTGTATTATCGCTGTTTATACCTCTCACAGGTCAAGGTAAAAAGGAAACTAGAGTAATTAATAGCAATGATGAGCTTTTGTCTATATTGGTGGCGATCGATCGTCTTCACCTTCCAGTACAATCCCCCAGAATTCATGGAGCAACTCATGGTCATGCTGGCGATCGCCCTTGCCATCACTTGGGGCATTACCAACCATTGGCAGTATTTGGTGCTGAGTTCTAGCTATGCCATTGGTGCTAGTATATCAATCTGGGTCAGGGAAGCGATCGTGCCTTCACCCCAAACCCGCATCGCCAAAACCCTAGGCTTGATTCTTCTAATCTACGGCTTATACGGTCTGTTGGATATTGCCCAAGAATACCAATTGACTAGTCTGGCAAAAAGATTACTATTAAATCTTTAGAGTAAATTTCTGGGTAAGTTTCTAGGCAAATCTTCATGAAGGATTTTTCGGAAAATTTCTAGTTACTACCTAAGAGAATGTCTGAAAAGTGATGATCTGTAGGGTTTCGCACTCAGAGATCCCCCCTAGCCCCCCTTCAAAAGGGGGGAAGCAGATTCAAAGTACCTCTTGTGAAGGGGGATTTAGGGGATCAAAACTTTTGCCACCCACAGTAAGACTTTTCAGACATCCTCTAAGAACTCCCTAGAATTGGTTACTTTGCAAGTTACCCAACCTTTACTTAATTGCGATTAATTAATAACTTATTTAATTTATTTAACTTTTATAAATATGTTTGATCTCCTTGCAGAAAGCCTCGAAGGTGCTTGGAAAAAGCTCCGTGGTCAAGACAAAATCTCTAGTAATAATATTCAAGATGCCCTACAAACAGTCCGCCGTGCCCTCTTGAGTGCCGATGTCAACCTGCAAGTAGTCAAAGATTTTGTAGCGGCTGTGGAAACTAAAGCTCTGGGAGCCGAGGTGATTTCTGGGGTCAAACCAGACCAGCAATTTATCAAAATTGTCTACGATGAACTAGTCCAAGTTATGGGGGAAACCAACGCTCCCCTAGCCCAAGCAGATTCTAAACCGACGATCGTCCTCATGGCAGGCTTACAAGGGACAGGAAAAACCACCGCCACCGCCAAACTTGCCCTCCATCTCCGCAAACAAGACCGCAGCACCCTTTTAGTTGCCACCGATGTCTACCGCCCAGCAGCGATCGACCAACTCATCACCCTCGGACAACAAATTAACGTCCCCGTCTTCTCCCTCGGCACCGATGCTGATCCCGTAGAAATTGCCCGCCAAGGGGTCGCTCAAGCTCTTGCCACAGGGGTAGACACGGTAATTATTGACACCGCCGGACGACTCCAGATCGACGCAGCCATGATGGCAGAACTTGCCCAGATCAAAGCCACAATTCAGCCCCACGAAACTCTCCTTGTTGTCGATGCCATGACCGGGCAGGAAGCTGCCAACCTCACCCGGACTTTCCATGATGAAATTGGGATTACCGGGGCAATTCTCACCAAGCTAGATGGGGATAGCCGGGGCGGGGCAGCCCTCTCGGTGCGGCAAATTTCTGGACAGCCGATTAAGTTTGTTGGGGTCGGGGAAAAAGTTGAAGCCCTCCAACCGTTCTATCCCGATCGCATGGCTTCCCGAATCCTCGGCATGGGCGATGTCCTCACCCTCGTGGAAAAAGCCCAAGAGGAGATTGATCTGGGTGATGCCGAGAAGATGCAAGAAAAAATGCTCAAGGCACAGTTCGATTTTACGGACTTCCTGAAGCAAATGCGTCTCCTCAAAAATATGGGTTCCCTCGGCGGTTTACTGAAAATGATCCCCGGCATGGGCAAAATTAGCGGCGAACAACTCCAAAAAGGCGAAACCCAGCTCAAGAAAGCGGAAATCATGATTAACTCCATGACCCCAGAGGAGCGGCAAAACCCAGACCTCCTTTCTAGCTCCCCCAGCCGTCGCCGTCGTATTGCCAAAGGTTCTAGTGTAGCAGAGCGGGAAGTCAGCGACCTCGTCAGTCAATTCACCAAAATGCGAACCATGATGCAGCAAATGGGACAAGGACAAATGCCCAGTTTCCCCGGCATGGGGGATATGTTCGGTGGCGGTCGTCCCCAGCCGGGAATGCGAAATCAGGGCGGTGGTTCTCGGAAAAAACCCAAGGGCAAGAAAAAGGGCTTTGGAGATCTTTAACCCGCCTCGATCGGAGCCTTCGCAGCTACCTAAAAATTTTCGGCAATTACAGTGTTTTTCAGCTAGATGAAGACACACTTTTTCCATATAACAAGGGGCTTAAAAGCCCCTTGCCTGTCATCCACAAACCAGAAAAGTGCTGTAAATAATAAAAAGTGGATTTTCAAAATCCTCACAAACTTCCTGTCCATAACCCTTGTCAAAGCCCAAAGCATTTGTTATATTAATTAAGCCCAACATTTAGCCGGGATAGCTCAGTTGGTAGAGCAGAGGACTGAAAATCCTCGTGTCACCAGTTCAAGTCTGGTTCCTGGCATTTTTATTAGAATCCGATGCTTCAGTTTTGCATCTAGAGTTTCAAACCCGCCCCAAACGAGATATTCCCTTTCGGATGCTGGATTATCGAATCCGAGTCTACCGCCGCTATCCCCAGAAAACCATGGGACAGGTCGTTATCTACCTCCAGCCCACTAATAGACCTCTTGCGTGAATCATGACCCTCACCCTAAATCCCTCTCCCTAGGGAGAGGGACTTTCCTCTTACTCC
>JAAUUE010000077.1 GCA_012031635.1 Coleofasciculaceae cyanobacterium SM2_1_6
CTCCCCTCGAAAATCTACTAGGTACGTATTGTTTACAACAAAAAAGATGGCAAGTATCTTTATTATCGTGAGCCTGAACTGATGGCTTCAAGTTATGCAAACCTCTATGAATCTGCCCTAGATCAATTATTTGATACCTATTCTGCCTTAATTCCCCCCCTGACTCAGTGGCTGAAAACCCAATATCCTCAAGATGACCAGACTAGCGATCGAGCCTATGCCAACGCCACCAAAGCCAAAGCCCTAGATATTCTCCGGGGTTTATTACCCATGGCAACTTTAACTAACGTAGGTTTATACGGCAACGGTCGAGCCTTTGAATATCTGCTGACAAAATTTGCCGCCTCACCCCATGCCGAAATTAAATCCCTAGGTTTATCCATGGGGGAGGAGCTAGGGAAAATCATCCCGTCTTTTGTCAAGAAATCTAGCACGGAGCGGGGTGTCAACTATTCTAAATACATTGCCAAAAACCTAGGGGCGACACGGGAAGTTACTCAGAATTTGTTAGGAGAATTAAAGCCTGATCAAGATCGACAAGACGTGCAGCTAGTGGAGTTCGATCGCTCCGCCGAAGACAAAGTAATCGCCGCCATCCTCTACCCCCACAGCCATCTTCCTCTAGAGCAAATCCGAGAGCAGGTAGCTGAATTATCTCCAGAGCAAAAAGTAGAAGTTTTACAAGCGTACATTGGCGATCGACAATCCAGATTTTACAAAGCAGGGCGAGCCTTTGAGGAAACCTCCTACACCTTTGATTTACTCATAGACATCGGAGCCTATCGAGATTTGCAACGCCACCGCCTGATCAGCCAAGAACGGCAAGATTACACCGTAGCGCACGGTTATGTCGTCCCCCCAGAGTTGGTGGAGTCTGGGTTAGCCATAGATTATCAAAAAGCCCTAGAATCTGCCGCCGCCGCCTACAAGGCGATCGCCCCAGATTTTCCCCAAGCTGCCCAATACCTCGTGCCTTTTGCCTACAAAATTCGCTGGAAAATTAAATTAAATCTCCGAGAAGCCTACCATTTATTGGAACTACGCAGTGCCAGACAGGGACATCCCTCCTACCGTCGAGTTGCCCAAGAGATGTATCAACAGATCAGCAAGGTTCACCCCCTAATTGCTTCGGGAATGCAATTTGTAGACATGAATGATTATGATCTGGAACGCCTGTCGGCGGAGCAGAGGCTCGATCGAAAAATAGCGGAGCAATTAACAGTAAACAGTGAACAGTGAACAGTGAACAGCAAGAGTTGATACTTCGACTCCGCTTAGTAAGCGTAACTAATAACTGCTAACTCCTTTACCTCCTTTACCTCCCTGTACCTCCTGATAACTGATAACTGATAACTGATAACTGATAACTGATAACTGAACAAGTAACTGATTTTTGGTAAAGTATTTGGTGTTAATTGCAAACTTGCAAGCTATTGATTATCAACTATTGAGGAGATTATTTTGGAAAGGACATTTATTGCGATTAAACCTGATGGAGTCCAGCGTGGACTGGTGGGCGATGTGATCAAGCGCTTTGAAACCAAAGGTTTTACCCTCGTGGGGATGAAATTCATGAACGTCAGCAAAGAACTGGCAGAAAAACACTACGATGTCCACAAGGAAAGACCCTTTTTTAGCGGATTGGTGGAATTTATTACCTCATCTCCTGTGGTAGCGATGGTCTGGGAAGGAGAAGGCGTAGTTGCCTCTGCTCGGAAAATTATCGGGGCGACCAACCCCCTCACCGCAGAATTGGGAACGATCCGGGGTGACTTTGGGGTCAGCATTGGGCGGAACTTGATCCACGGCTCTGATGCGATCGAAACTGCCAAAACCGAAATAGCTCTATGGTTTACCCCAGAGGAGTTGGTTACATGGCAGCCCGTAGTTAATCCTTGGCTTTACGAGTAGATATTTCGAGGATTTATTGAGAATTTATTTAAGGATGTAGGCAAAACTTACCCATAAATTCCACAAGTAGGGTGGGCAACGCCCACCTTGTCTTTATTCCCAATTCTTATTCTCACTTTTTATTCTCAGCAATATCCACCTTGCCCCTCAAACCCCGAAAATTGATTTATGATGAGAGTATCAATCGCAAGGAATGGTGACACCAATGCTTCTCCTTGACCCCACAACCCTAGAGGCAGCCAAAGAACAAAGGGTAACTCTCTACGGCGTTACTTGGGAGCAGTACCTTGAGATTTCTGCAATATTTGTCGATCGCTTCCCCCGCCTGACCTATCTAGCAGGAATCCTAGAAATTACAATGACTACTTCTGTGGAGCATGAAAGCCTCAAGAAAATCATCACTCGCCTGCTAGAAACCTACGCCGAAGAATCGAATATTGACCTCAACGGCTATGGCAATGCTACTTTTAGAAATCAAGATGGACAGAGGGGTGTGGAACCCGATGAATGTTATTGTCTGGGAGCCTTAAAAGAAGTTCCTGATATTGCGCTGGAAATAGTTTTAACTAGTGGGGGTGTGGATAAATTAGCGGTGTATTGGGGCTTGGGAGTGCCGGAGGTGTGGTTTTGGCAACAGCAAAAGTTAACTTTCTATCACCTTGCTAGCAATGGACAAGAGTATCTCCAGAGCGATCGTAGCCTCCTGTTACCAGACCTAGACCCTTCTCTACTCATGGGTTTCATTCAGATAGACCAGCAAACTCAAGCAGTTAGAAACTATCGCCAGTCCTTAAAAGAATCTCGACGGGCTTCGCTTCAGTAATCCCTGTCTTATCCCTATAATAATCTTTTAATTCGTCTCTAGGAGCCATATTCATTCAATTATGCGGAACTTACGGAACAGCCATTGTAGGTTATTTTGCCTGAGTTAAAGCAGCAGCAAAGCAATACAAAGTTTATGGGGGTTTAGGTCTATGGCAAGGCAGCCATTTAATAATCAATTTAATTATCAAAGTTTAGAGGGGACTGATCCATTGTCTATGGTGGAAAAGTTATTTCTAGAAACAGTCACTCAACCAGAGGCAGAATTTTATCCTTGGGAACCATCTCAGGGGGAAACTTTCAGCTATTTTGATACCCAAGAGCAGCTACTTTCCCTAGAAAGTATTTTGGATGAGGGAGAATTAGGTCTGCGGGTGCAAAGTTTGTTTAGCCAGTTGGGGCAGTGCTGGCGATCGACCACCCAGTGGGCAATTATTCAACAGGTTTTACTCGATCGATTTGCGGGCATTCCGACAGTTTGGCTAGAGTCGATCACTACAGCAGCTCAAGGCGTGGTTCAACAAAAAATTTCCCTCCAAGATAAATTAGTCACCTCGGTGCAATCTCTTTTAGGACAGTGGGCGGAGGAAGATCTACAGGTCTTGGCTCGTCCCCTTGCCTACGCCATGCGGGGCAATATCGAAGAAAATCAGGTATTTACTGGGGTTTGGGAAGAGCTATCACCTCTAGAACAAGCGCGGTGGAGTCTGGCGATCGCCAAGGCAGCATTACAGGCTCTAGAACAAGCAGAATAGGAACCTAGAACCAGATACTAATAATGAAGTTCCTGATCCTCGATCGTGGTAATTTCTAGAGGCATTCTATAATCTATAGTGTCAAACTTTATCAAGTTAATTCCGCAAGGATTTAGTCAAAGCTTGCATCTATAGTACTAGACAGTTTAATTAGGACAATACTAGATACGTTGGCTGAGCGAAGCCGAATTTGTCCCAGCTTTTGTGACAAGCATTGTTAAATTTGCTTTATCAAACACTAAGGTTAGACTATCTATAGTTATAAAATTACCTAAAAATTGTCATCATCTATGTTTGACCCCACTAGTACCAGCAATATTCCCGCAGACCTCGAAGCCTTTTGGATGCCTTTTACTGCCAATCGGCAATTTAAGGCGAAACCCCGGCTCATGGTTGCTGCCCAAGGGATGCACTATACCACCCATGATGGACGACGGGTACTGGATGGCACAGCAGGTTTATGGTGTGTCAATGCTGGTCATGGCAGGCAAGAAATTGTCCAAGCAGTAGCTGCTCAGATGAGTCAATTAGATTATGCTCCTGCTTTTCAGATGGGACACCCGATCGCCTTTGAGGCTGCCACTAGGTTAGCTAAGATGTTTCCCGCAGACTTAAACCATGTCTTCTTTGCCAATTCCGGCTCAGAGGCAGTGGATTCAGCCCTAAAAATCGCCCTTGCTTACCATCGAGTCAAGGGGAACGGGACACGGCAGCGATTAATTGGCAGGGAACGGGGCTACCACGGTGTAGGTTTTGGCGGCATGTCCGTAGGCGGCATCCCCACAGTGCGGAAGTTTTTTGGGGGGTTACTCGGTGGTGTGGATCATCTACCCCATACCCACAATTTAGAACACAATGCCTTTTCCCCGGGACAGCCCCAGTGGGGAGCGCATTTGGCGGAGGAGCTAGAGAGGATTGTCACCCTCCACGATGCTTCCAACATTGCGGCGGTCATTGTCGAACCAGTGGCGGGATCCACGGGAGTCCTAATTCCCCCGGTGGGCTATTTACAAAAGCTCCGGCAGATCTGTGATAAGTATGGCATTTTGCTGATTTTTGATGAGGTAATTAGCGGTTTCGGGCGCTTGGGAACTGGGTTTGCGACAGATTATTGGGTGAATCCCCGACATTGTTTGCCTAGCCAAGGGGATTACCAATGCTTCAGTCCCCATGGGGGCGGTGGTGGTGCGGGAGGAGATTCATCAGGCGTTCATGAATGGGGATGAGAATGCCATCGAGCTATTTCATGGTTATACCTATTCTGGGCATCCCGTAGCTTGTGCGGCGGCGCTGGCAACTTTAGATATCTACGATCGAGAAAATCTGTTTGCGAGGGCTGCAAGTTTAGCTCCCTACTGGCAAGAAGCCGTTCATTCCCTCAAGGGTTTACCCCACGTCATTGATATCCGCAATCTGGGTTTAATTGCAGGGATCGAACTAGAACCCATCCCCGGCAAGCCCACAGCGAGAGCTTTTGAGTGCTTCCTCCGAGCCTACGAAGCCGGAATCCTGATCCGCACCACCGGAGATATCATCGCCCTCTCCCCGCCTCTAATCATCGAAAAATCCCACATCGACCAGTTAGTAAATACCCTCGGAAATATTCTCCGTCAGATTTAGGCATATATTAGGGTGGGTGACTTATATTTTGATTACGAAATTTATGGATAGTCAAAAATTTATTGATCTGCAACTTTTACCTTTACTAGTACAGCAAACCACCCAGCTTTTAGAGGCAGCAAGTGACCAACTTTCACAAATACAGTGGACAGATAGCGAAGCAAATACTGACTCTGGTTTTTCAAAATTAGCTTGTCAAAAATTTGAGGAGGCGTTCCATCAATCTGATTGTCTAAATATTAGGCTATTAGAAACTAAAACACCTGACATTCAAATAATTTTTATAGATGATCAAGATAGTCAGTTTAGGAAAAAAATTGAACTTAAAAGTTGTAAAAATAGTAAGAGTAGAGTTGCTGGAATAATTCCCGGATCTACCATTAGTAAACTAGACTTAAATACTTGGGTTATATTTTGTCGTCGCTCACTAAATAACTCAAAATTTGAATTTAGATATGGTCGCTATTATTTAGGAATAACCCTTGGAGAGACTGATTTATTTCAAGATAGATCACCACGCCCTCGATTAAGCTGGGATAAATACCAACGTACAGATGAAATTCCTAAAGTCGAACTAATTGTTAAGGATAAAGAGTGGGTAAAAAGATACGCTAGAGCAGCTATTAATCGGATATTTAGAGGGAGTAAGTCTTGGCAAGATGATTTAGTTCGATAAATAATCAGAATAGCGATCATAGAAAATATTTCTCTTGAAGACCTAAAAATAGATAAGGATGATTCTAATACCTAGTTTGTAGAGTAGGGAATACAGTATTTTGATTGGAAACTGCTGTAGAAAAATCATTCAAAAATAAAGATCCCCATATACTTTCCAGCCTTTTCGCAAAATGATATGCCAAAAAAGGAGGAACCGCATTTCCAATTAACTTGTAACTACTACTTGCCCCTAACTGAAAATCGTCCTTAGATTCTCGGACAAATTCATAATCATCAGGAAAAGTTTGAATCCTAGCACATTCTCTAACAGTTAACCTTCTTTCTCTTAACCCTTGGTTCAATTCATGAATATATCTACCTCCATGCTCTAAAGAAAGTCGTCGGTATTCAATGTTGCCATGATGTTCAGAACGAATAGTAGGAGCAAGTCCATCTAAATTAATTTCAATTTGTCCTTGATGTTTTCCACAATATTTAGCCTTTGAGTATTTCATTTGTGCTAAATCTTGTAGCTCTTGCTCTGGTTCATGTAAGGACTCTAATACTACCCCAACTTTAGTATAAGGTTGTAGGGATAGTAAAGAACCAAATAAGGAACCTTGAGATTCAATCTTAGTATGGGTTTTTGGAGGAAATGGATCAAAATCTGGAGCAACTATTGATTGTTGGAGAGCCATTAATGCTTCAGGACGTAAATATTGCTTATTAAGACCAATAAAAAAGATGCGTTCACGCATTTGAGGTATGCCATAGTCGGGAGCAAATACAACTTTTGCTAACACTATATATCCATATTCACCTATTAACTCAAAGTCAGACTGAATAATTGATTTAGTATTAGAAAGTGAGACTAATCCCTTGACATTTTCTGCAATAAATACCTTGGGACTAGTGATTTCAATTACTTTTTTCATCCACTGATATAATTGTCCACGATTTTCGACAGAATCTATTTCATCTATTTTTTCTCCTCTATGACTTTTGTGAGAATTAAAGCCTTTTCTTTTACCTGCGACACTAAAGTCTTGACAAGGAAATCCTCCAGTTACAATATCAATATTGCTAGGGAAATTGAATTTTCCTACCTCAGAGTTTTTAACCAAATCTACAATACTACCGAGATGAAAAATGGTAGGGCTTATCTCTCTTTTGGTAAAGTAAGATACCCATGCATTTCTTGCCGCTTTGACGATATCATTGGCGAAAATTAATTCAAAATCATTTTTAGTTAATATTACTTGGTTATTTTGTTTTCCTGTAACCCATTGAGGGTTAATTGAAAAGTTTACTAAATCTGCATTAACTTTGAAACCTCCATCAAAACCTAAATCCATACCACCACAGCCAGAAAACAGAGATAGAAGTTTTTTCACCATGATTTTGTTGCAAACATTTGATTCTGTTATTTTAATTAGCTAATTAGCTGCTTGTCAATAGAAATAAATAGCTATTTAATGTATATTTAGATTTTGAGTAATATTCTAAAACTATGGCACAAACCCAAAGAAAGCCTGTATATGTAAAGCCTGAGCATCACGATATCTTGAGAAGAGTAGCTTTTGAACAGAGATGTAACCTTTCTGATGTGCTTGATGCCATTTTAGAAAATACTGATTGGGAGCAAGTTTCTGAAAATGCTTCTATAAAGCCTGTACAAAGAATGAAAGAGCGGGGCACCACTTATAAAACTTAGTCCTGTTAAGCTGAAATGAAATTAAAGATATTCTTGTAGCCAAGTCCGAAAAGCTCTAAGTGCTTGACTACCCCCGACAAATTGGCTCTGCTCAACATACTGATTGACTAAATCCACGATCGGAATTGTGGGAAAAATAAGACTGGAGGCTGATTTTATGTATTCACCATTTTGCAGTACATTAATTTGTAATCCTTGATCATCATAACGCCACAACTCTGGCACTCCTAAAATCTGGTAATTTGTTAGTTGAGTCCGAGAAGTAAGATCAATTTCTATGATTAAATCTGGGGGTGGATCAATATTTAAATCTAGACGTTTTTTGCCGATCACTGCGCCTTGATTTTGAATATAAAAGCAAGCATCAGGTTCTACGGCTTGACTCATTCGCTCATTTTTGAGAGTTGTTGAACCCAGAGAATCATGATTTATACCTAACTCAGTTAATAATATTTTGACGATATCACCAATAATTTCCTTGGCTTTTTCATGCTCTGGTAAAGGAACCATAATTTCTAATCTGCCATTACTATAGGAAAGCCGGGCAGCCCGCTTATTTCCTAGCTCCCTCAAGATACTTTCTAGCTGTAACCAACTTACATCTTCCAATAATAGTTGTTGCCCCGGCTGAATTCTTAATTGCTTTAGTTCTAGTAACATAATTAATAGTATTGGTCATTATGAACGGTGATAGTAAAGCTCTAAATTAGGAAACACAATAGACCTCCTGCGTGAATAGTAAATTATGTATATCAAGCTATTAGAAACTCGTACCAAAAATGGATTCATGCAAGAAGTCTAATGTATCTCCACAATTATCCCTAGAAAAGTTGCTAAGTTGGAATTTTTCATCAAGGTAATACTTCTATATTATTATTTGCAGAATCACTGGAATTACTAGAATTACTAGAATTACTAGAATTACTTGGTTCATTAGAATTGCTGGAATTAATATTACTGCCAGCAGGATTGTTTCCCTTCGCACCACTGACAGCCAAGACCGCAGCGTAGGGAATATTTTCCACTTCAGATAGTTTTTCTAGGACCAGTGGGGAGGCAGCCGTCGCTCCTGAGAGACGCTTAATTAATTGAGGGCGGGCATCATGGAGGAGATAGAGAACTTCATCCCCTGCTTGCCATTCTGCCGTTGCTGCTTGAATTTGGACTCTACCTGCCCTCGCAATGATCAAGGGGACTAATGTTTCTGCATTAATGAGATTTTGTAAATGAGCTTGCTGTTGGGGAAATTTTTCTGTGTCTAAGATTGTGGTGCCTAGCTTGATATTGCCCTCTTGCAGGTATTGATTCCAAGTTTTAATTGCCATTTGGTTGGTAAACGCTGGGAGGACAGAGCCAGTTTCACTGGGAGCTTCATCGATCGATTCATGGGAGAATACTGCCAGAACTCTGGGGGGCTTAAATTCGGTAGCGGCGTGGTGAGCCAGCACTAGGTTGACTTCGCTGTTGTTGGTCATGGCGACAAAGGTTCCCATGGAATCTAATCCCGCTTCTTCTAGGGCTTTGATATCTAAACCGCTACTTTGGATCACAGATAAATCGGCAGCGATCGCCCGTTGGCAAGCCTCGGCATTTGTATCAATTAAAATTACCGACTCGCCCCGCTCCTGAAACAATCGAGCAATCAACATACTCAGGGGATGACAACCAATAATCACCGCTCCGGTTTCATTTTGGGGGGTAATTTGCAAGAGTTTGGCAACCCAACCTGCGGTTAAACCTTGGAGGAATACGGTGAGCATAATTGTGAGGAAAACCAGAGCCTTAAGAGATTCCCCGCCAGTAATACCCCGCTCCGTGAGAATAATCGCAAATAGGGAAGCCACAGAGGCACTGACAATGCCCCTAGGAGCCACCCAACAGAGAAATAATTTCTGTCGCCAGTTAAAATCGCTCTGCCATGTACACAGAAAGATACTGATGGGTCTGACGACAAACATCAGTACCAATACTGTCCCCAAACTGCCCCAGCCCAAGGCAAAGAGACTAGCGATCGACAAATCCGCCGCTAAGAGAATAAATAATACTGATACCCCAAGAATGGTCAACTGTCCCTTAAACTTCCGCAGTAATCGCTCCCCCGGCAAATCCGCTGCCCCCAAAACTAAACCCATGATCACCATCGCCATCAATCCTGATTCACTTTTGAGAATTTGTGACAGGGTGAATAGACTCCAAGCTGTAGCGAGGACAAGGAGATTTTTTAGTTCTTGGGACAGGAATAAGGCTCGTTTTAAAACTTGTTCCAACACTAACCCGCCGCCCAAACCAATGCTGCCGCCGAGAATTAAGCTCCAGATCAGGTTACTAAAAGTAGCGATCGCCTCGGCATTTCCGCCCCCAAAAATATTGCCATCCAGGATTGTATTCAGCACCACAAAAGCCAAAATTGCCCCCACGGGATCCGCCAGCACCCCTTCCCCTTCCAATAAAGTCGCTACGGGGCGATCGACCTGCACCTGTTTTAGCAGAGGACTGACCACCGTTGGCCCCGTCACCACCACCAAGGAAGCGTAGAGAACAGCGATCGACCAAGGAAACTCAGCCAAATAGTGGGCAACAATACTCCCCCCCACAAAGGTAATTAAACTCCCCAAAGTCACCAAATTTCGCAAACTGCCAGAAACTAGCCCCAGATTTCGTAAATCCAGGCTCAAGCCCCCCTCAAACAAAATCACCGCCACCGCCATCGACACCAAAACTTCCAGCCCCACACCCAACTCTTGAGGATGGAGTAAGTTCAGACCATCCGCTCCGAGGACAATTCCCAGCAATAGCAGAAACACAATGCTCGGCACTTTCAGGTATTCAGCAAAAACCTGGGCAATAATTCCAGAAAATACGGCTATGACTATTTGGAGAGTAAACTCTAGGGATGTTTCCATAGGTGTGAAATGCTGATGGCTAATTTGTATCTATGAATTTTTGGGGAATCCTTAGAGGGTAATAAAATTTTGATAAGTTTGAATCTGGAGAATGACAAATACCTAGGTTAAATGATTATTTGAACGAATAGCAAATTTCCCTAAACAGGTGCTACCTTGAAGAAAGGTTTAAATTTTTCGATCGCTCCTTATCAATAGCTCCACTAGTAGAGCCTTTTTAATCAAGAATTTTTGTAGATTTTTGCAAAGGGTCAGAAATTTTCTATGGGTGTAAAGTATGGGTGTAAAGTTTAGGGACTGTAAGATTAGGACGTGAAATTACTCTCTGGAAAATTGTTGCTTTATTTTAACATTACTTAACCTGTCGTCGAAAATAGCAATGCAGCTATTTATTTTTGCATTAATCTGGAATTAAGTTTAACCCGGAATTAAGTAAGATATTTGCACCCGGAATTAAGCGAGGTATTTGCCAAATCTGCCAAGTCTTTTTAACTCCAAATCTTTTTTTATATGGATAGTCAAATTTCTGCTTGGGGACGATCGAACCGAAACGAGAAACAGGAAACTCACCATCAGCATTGGTTTTGGTTTTATCTTCTCCTCGGAGCCGCAATTATTTTATTTACCTTCAACCTCGGTCAGCTGCCACTCCAAGCCAGCTATGAGGGTAAAATTGCCCAGACTGCCAAGGAGATTTGGCAAGGCTCCGCTAGTTCCCTAGACTGGAAAGCCCCCGGTAGGTTTGAGTTGCAGCATTTTCCCCTGATGGAATTGATCACTGCCCTTGCTTACCGTTTGGGGGGAGACACGCCCCTGATGACCCGGCTTCCCGGAGCTATCCTCGCCTCCCTGTCAGTTCCCTTTGTTTACAGTTTGGGACGAGAAATTTTTACGATTCCCAGAAAAGCCATTTTTGCCAGTTTTATCTATCTCACCCTCTTACCTGTGCTGTCCTACAGTCGTTTGGCAACCTTAGATGGGGCGGTGTTATTTTTGATTTTGGCTCTGATGTGGTGTGTGGCTCGATCGAGAAGGGATCTCCGCTACTGTCTAGGGGCGGGCTTATCCTTGGGGACTTTGTGCCTCCTCAAGGGTTTGGGCGGAGTTGTTTGGTTAGGGATTATCTTAGCTTTTCTGGCTTGGGATACCCCCCGGTTGCTGAGTTGTGGCTATTTCTGGGGCGGAATTTTCCTTGGTTGTGCACCGATGCTGGGCTGGTACGGAGCGCAATGGCATTACCACCTGCAATCCCTCAGCTTTCCCCAAGCCTTAGATCAATTTTTTGTCACCTTAGGTAGGAATCTCGGACAAAGCCAAAGAAACCGGAGTCGTTGGTTTTATTTCTTGGAAATTTGGCGGTATGGGCTACCATGGTTGGTGTTTCTCCCGGCGGGATTATTCTTTGCATGGCGGCGACACAACTGGAGTTGGGCGAAATTAGTCCTTGTCTGGTTAGGGATTTATCTCGGTGTTGGATTGCTGATCCCGAGTACCTCTTGGTCTTTGTTACCCATCTATCCCGTGGCTGCCCTAGCGATCGCTTCCTATTTTAGTGATGGGATTCAGTTACCCCAACATCAAGCCTATCCCCGCTTTTGGACTGGTTTATTGATCCTCCTCGCCGTGATGGCGATCGGGAGTACAGCCTACGTAGGGATTTTTAGAATCGGCGGCAACTTCCTATTTTTGACCATGGCATCCCTAGCCCTGACGATGGTAACGGCGACGGTTTTGGTTTCTCGGCGAGATTGGCAATTTCTACTAATTTTGTTCTGGGGCAGCTATATAACTCTATTTTTGTTTTTGGCAACTCCCTACTGGGGGCTAGATCTCAGGAATATCAATAATTTCAAACCCAGAGAAACTAAGCAAACTATGCAGGTTATCACCACTGATTTTTCCTCAATTCTCACGACAGGGAAGCCCCCAGCGATCGCAAAATTTACTTAGAGATTATACAAGATCAGGTTTATCTACTAGGGTTGCTGCAAGGTGGCAAGGCTCAGACTACTCAGATAATCTATGCGTAGTTCTGATTGCTAGTTAATTGTTTTCGATCGTGTCTAGCAGATTTTAGTAATATCTAGAAGAGAGCAACATTAATTATTTTAGTAAGCGCTGATAAAGGGCATCTGGGGAGAAAAGTTATGAGACAACCTTGGTTATTGTTAACCCTAATCCCGTTGGTATCCCTGCCAGTTCCCGCTTGGGGGCAGGTAAGTGCTGGCATTGCAGAACCCCTAGGGAATCACCAATTTTCGGGGCAAGTAAACCAGTTAATAGCTCAAATATCGATCGATGAGGATTTTATCCAGCGACCTTTGAACCGACCCGTGCGAGATTTGCGGAACGATGCGGATACTCTCCTGAGATTGGGGGAAGCGGAAGAACGGCGGGGAAGTTTGGAAAAGGCCATTCCCTTCTGGTTAGAAGCGCTGGAACTTTATCAAATGGTGCGGGATGAGCAGGCGATCGGGCGGACTTTAGAACTATTGGGGATTACCTACGGCAACTTGGGGCAACTCCGGGAAGCAGAAGCAACTCTGAGGCAACGGTTGGCGATCGCCAGAGATAACCAAGACATCACCGGGCAGATCTATGGGCTGAATAATCTTGGAGCCATTTTAGTTAAGAGAAGGAGCTACGCTGCCGCTAATGCTTTATTTAACGAAGCCTTAACGGTTTCTCGCCGGGTTAACAGCGCCGCCGGAGAGGGACTATCCCTAAGTAATCTGGGTTTATTGGCTTTTAGTATGGGAGATTTTGATGAAGCCATTAAACGCTACGAAGCTGCCCTGAGATTTCGCCGTAGCCCCCAAGACCCCATCGGGGAAGTGAATACTCTCCTTGGTTTAGCCGAATCTTACCGCCTCTTGAATCAATACCGTCAAGCGATGGTCAACTACTTTGATGCCCTACGCACCAGCCGGATTATCCGGGATGTTGCCAACGAGTTCCGGATTCTAGCTGGAATGCACACTACCTATCTGGCGATGAATCAACCAGAACTAGCCCTCAAAGCCCTTGATGAACGAATGCTCCTCGCCCAGCAAACCCAAAATGAACCACAGGAACTCAATACGCTGATTACCTACGGTCGTTTTTATAATACAGTGGGCGATCGCTTAGAAGCCAAAAATTATCTAGAACGGGCGATCGCTTTAGCAGCTAGTCTAGGAGACACGGGGCAAGAAGCCGCTCTCAAAAATGAATTAGCCCAAGTAATCTTCATCCTCGATCGTACCAATTAAGTTCATCATTGATTTTAGTTCGATCGACTCAAATTCAAAATCACTAACCTTGCCAATTTTGTTTGGCTCTAGTAAAAATTTCATCTAGTTGTTGTTCTGCATAGATTTGATGAGAGATTTCTACATAATCGGTGGAGTTGTGATGCACAAGTGCCAGAAAGCGCAGAGTATCAGCCATACCTAGTTCTTTTTTGAGGGCAAAAAGTGCCTTTAAACGAAGTTGAGCATCGTTCATGGTTTGGGTAGAGTCTATCATAGGTTTTCTCTCCGAATATAGTCAACAGGGTTCATAACTTCTAAAGATAATGCTAGTTTTTGAGTTTGTCGTAATAAAGCATCATCACAGGTAAGAAAAAATTTTGCTTGAGCATGAATGGCACAGGCGACGTGAAGAATATCTTTTGCCGAGAATTTTCCTTGCTGAATCAATACTTGAGCCAGATTATAGATAGCTTCTTCTGGGGCAATTCTAGTTTGACAAATGGTGGAAAGCTCTAATACAAAATCTCGCCGCTCTGGAAATGGACAGAGTAGGGTTTCATCCTCGTGCATAAATGACCAAGCTAGTTGAATGGTTTGAGCTTCTGCTCTGTTGAATATTTCCTGACAGGCTAAGGCTTCTATCTGAATCCGCATCTGGCTAGGGTCATCAAATCTCCTTTGGAAGCAGTTGTAGTCCAGATAAACTAAGTCCATTACCTTTATCTTCCTGTTGGCTTCTATGTCTAATTATTGCATTTACGCATCAGAAGTTGATTGTATTCTATCCACATCCTTTCGATATATCTGATTCTAGAAGTTGTAAAGAAAGCCGAAACTTCCTCAGACTTAAATTTGGATGGGAATTTAGAAATCAGCGAGTACATTGAGGAGAAAGAACTAGACAAGAAGGACATTAAAAAAATTAAAAGAAAGTGGTCTGAAAAAGAAGAAAATACTAGAGCTGATTTAGCAATGATGCTTGCAAGGCTTTTAGGCGTTTCTATCATCGCCATGTCGCTAATAGGTATAGCTGCTTTTAACCCCAATGCAGACAAAGCATTTCTTAAAGACCTTCTTCCGCAGCTTATTACTCCCCAAGTTACTCTGATGGTTGTTGCCCTGAGCTATTACTTTAGAGAAAAAAAGGAGGAATAGATAGAAAATCAAGGTATTTAGTTTTCACTAATTTGACGGACGACGGTGAGGGCAGAATAGCTGACTCCGGCGGTGCCTTCTCCGGGGTGGGTGGAATCGCCGACTAGCCAGAGATTTTTGATGGGGGTGCGGTTGGCAAAACCGAAGGGACCAAAGGTGGGGATGCGTTGCCCAATGCCGCCGACTACGCCTCGATCGCGCGCTGTGTATCTCGCAAAAGTTCGGGGAGTGGCGGCTTCGGTATAAATAATGATTTCTGGATTGAGGTGAAAATAGGTAGCCAGATGCTCGATCGCTTCCTTGGTATATTTTGCCTTCAGAGCTTGATAACTCGCCTGATCCCCTTGCCACCACGGGGTCGGATTCACAAAAGAAGAAGCAATAATTGTTGCTTTTCCCTCTGGGCGCGCCCATCACCG
>JAAUUE010000078.1 GCA_012031635.1 Coleofasciculaceae cyanobacterium SM2_1_6
ATAATTAATTCTTGAAAGAAAATTTACTTCCCTATGATTCCCTCCCTATCACCATTAACTATCCTTGAAAACGGCGATCGCCTCGATCGAGATGAATTTGAACGTCGTTATACTGCATCAAATATTAAAAAAGCCGAGCTAATCGAAGGAATTGTACACGTGGCTTCTCCCCTCCGCTTTACCCTGCAAGGAAACCCCCATGCTGAAATTGTTACTTGGCTTGGTACTTATCAAGCAGCGATTGCCGGACTAGAAGTGGGGATCGAACCCACAGTACGTCTTGATCAAGACAACGAACCCCAGCCGGATGCTGTCTTATTTCGGAGCGATGGTAATGCCCAAGTTGATGCTGATGGTTATATTACGGGTGCGCCGGAATTTATTGCCGAAATTGCAGCTAGCACTGTTTCCTACGATCTCCACAGCAAGAAAAATGCCTATGAACGAAATGGAGTCAAAGAATACTTAGTCTGGCGGACGATTGATCGAGAAATTGATTGGTTTATTCTGGAAAATGGCAAATATAAAAATCTTGAACCCGATGCAAACGGGATTATTTGTAGTCAAGAATTTACTGGTTTATGTCTAAATGTTCAGGCAATGCTTAACCATGATATGTCAGCAGTCCTGAAAACATTACAGAGCAGTTTGCAAGGTGGAGATATTTAGTATGAGCCTTTTTTCTGTGGGTGTGCCTCCAAATTAGATCGCTGCGATCGCCAAGTTATCCTTGACTATTTTCACAATGCTTGGCAACTAGAAGAAACTCTCATGAAGACCTTGATTGAGAACGAGACTTTCTATACCAATCCTGATCCCTTACGAAACTTTTTGATATTTTATCTAGGGCATTCTGCGGTTTTTTATATCAACAAATTAATCAGTGTCGGTTTATTAACAACCCGGATCAATCCAAACTATGAAATTCTCTTTGAGGTGGGAGTTGATCCAGAAACCCCAGAGGAATTATCTCAAGCCATTAGTAATATTAACTGGCCCCCAGTAGCACAGGTCTGGGACTATCGATCGCAAGCCTACACCGCAATTACTGAATTAATCCACCACACTGATCTCAATCTCCCTATCCATCAAAATCATCCCCTGTGGGCATTAATGATGGCGATCGAACACCAGCGCATCCACTTTGAAACCTCCTCCATGCTGCTCCGGCAATTACCCGTAGAAAAACTCCAGCGCCCGACCGGATGGAATTATGCCCCTAGTTATGGTGCTGCCCCTGAGAACAAGATGCGACAAGTTTTGGGCGGGGTGGTGCAGTTGGGGAAATCTCCACAGGATCAAACCTTTGGCTGGGATAGTGAGTATGGCGATCGCACGATCGAGGTCAAATCATTTTTAGCTAGTCAATACTTAGTCACCAATGGTGAATTTCTAGAGTTTGTAGAAGCCGGAGGATATGCCAATCCTGAGTATTGGTCATCGATCGCTTGGGCATGGAAGCAAAATTCCCAGATAAATCATCCGAAATTTTGGCTGCCGACTCCCCAGGGCTACCGCTACCGAGCCACCTTTGAGGTCATGGATTTACCCCTAGACTGGCCCGCCGAAGTGAACTACTACGAGGCGATCGCCTTTTGTCGCTGGCATGGTGCTGACACAAGGTTAATGACAGAAGCTGAGTGGAATTTAGCCCGGAAGCGATCGGAATTAGCTTCTAGAGATTCAGCAATTACTAATAGTAAGCAACAAAATTATTTAGCAGATAACTATAACCTGAACTTACAATTTATTTCCCCCAGTCCCGTAGGCATGTTCAAGGTAACTAATAGTGAAACTAGGCTTTATGATCTCCGAGGCAATGTCTGGGAATGGATTCAAGACACTTTTAATCCTCTAGATGGATTTCAACCCCACCCTCTTTATTTAGACCAATCCGCCCCATTTTTTGATAATCAGCACCAGATGATGCTGGGTGGTTCTTGGGCAACTAATGGCTCCATGGCTTTACCGTCTTATCGGAATTGGTTTCGCCCCTATTTCTATCAGCACGTAGGCTTTAGATTGGCTCAAGATTTGCACCAGTAGTTAATCATAATTAGGTAAATATTTTAACTATGCTTAATAATTAATAATTAATTTAACCCACAGTTAATCTAGGCTTAAACCATTGTTTATAGTATTAACTGAATGCACTAAAAATCAGGGAATTAACCAATGCAAAATAAATCTTTAATAGTCCTAAATAATCATCATCAAGAACGTAATGATGGCAGTCAAGATGTGATTCAAGGCTTAACAAATACCCCAAAAAGTATTCCCTGTAGATTTTTTTATGACGATCGAGGCTCCCAACTATTTGAAAAAATCTGTGATCTTCCAGAATATTATCCTACCCGAACAGAAGCATGGATATTAAACCAGTACGCTCCAGAAATTGCCCAAGTTACAGGTAGTTGTACCCTTGTAGAGTTAGGCAGTGGTAGCTCAACGAAGACAAGAAGTTTACTTGATGCCTACACTAAAAATATTAATGCTGATTACATAAATTCCTGTGATCTTAAATCCTGTAAATACCTACCTGTTGATATTAGTGACGGCATTCTCAAAACTAGTGTCTTGCAGCTACAAACCCAGTATTCTAGTTTTGAAATTTGTGGATTATTGGGAACCTATGACCAAGCTCTAAGTTATTTGGCATCTAGTCTGGATGAACCACAAATGATTTTCTTTTTGGGTAGCTCGATCGGGAATTTTAATCAACAGGAATCTGACCATTTCTTCGATAGAATCTCGCAAACTCTCAAGCCCGGAGATTACTTTCTGCTGGGAGTTGATCTGCAAAAAAGCCCAGAAATTCTTGAAGCTGCCTACAATGATCGTCAGGGAGTCACGGCGGATTTTAACTTAAATATGTTGGCTCATCTCAACTGGTATTTCCAAGGAAATTTTGATCTAAATTTATTCCAGCATCAAGCCATTTATAACCAAGCTGAGGCGCAAATTGAAATGTATCTGCACTGTCAGCAAGCTCATACTGTTTCTTTGGATATTTTGAATTTACAAATTCCTTTTCGATCGGGTGAATCAATTCTCACAGAAATTTCTCGCAAATTCGATCTCCAAACTCTTCAATCCCAACTTTTAGCTCACCGCCTCCAACCCCTAAAAGTCTGGACAGACCCCAAAAATTGGTTCGCCCTAATTCTTAGTCAAGCCTAATCTTGAGTCTGATCTTCAGAGAAATATATTATCCTGTAATCAATCAACTAGTTTGCCAGTGGCGGAGATTCCCAATTAATTGAGCAAAGTAAAGTAATTGGGCAGCGATCGGCTATTCGGTTATTTCGGGAAAAGATCAAAGCAATTTTATCTCGATGCTAGAATTAGCTTTATAAATTGAGGTCAAGTTTTTATGGTTAATCTTGTCCAAACTCCCGGATTAGAATCCAAAATACCCAGGCTGGACTATGCTCCAGAATCTACAATCATCCTTGAAGGGGTGAGTTGGCTAACTTTTCAGACGTTGCTGGCAGAGGTGGGGGAGAGTCGATCGAGCAGGTTTACCTATGACCAAGGAGTATTAGAAATCAGAATGCCTCTCCAAGCCCATGAAGAACCCCTAGGGATGATCGAAAGTGCGATCGAAGCCCTTGCTGATGAATTAGATTTAGAAATCAAGAAATTAGGGGCAACTAGTCTGAAACGGGCAGACCTGAAAAAGTTTGTGGAGCCGGATACCTGTTTTTATATTCAGCATGAGGCAGCAGTCCGCCAGAAGTCGGCAATTGATTTGGCGATCGATCCGCCCCCAGATTTGGCAATTGAGTCTGATTATACTAATTCTTCTTTGCCAAAGTTTTCTCTCTACGCTGCCTTGGGTGTGACCGAGTTGTGGCGCTATCAGCAGCAGACCCTAGAGATTTATCTTTTGGTAGAAGGGAATTATCAACTTTCTGAGACAAGTTTAGCTTTTCCTAGTTTGCCAGTGGCGGAGATTCCCCAATTAATTGAGCAAAGTAAAGTAGTCGGGCAGCGATCGGCTATTCGGTTGTTTCGAGAAAAATTAGAGCGATCACTCTAAAATAGAAAAAATATACCTTCTCTATTCTTGGATTAGAAAAATATGCCTACTCAAGTTATGACTCCAGTGCCGATGATTGAACCTTCATCTTGGCTGCGATCGGGAATTACTGTTGAACGAACTGATGGAGTTAATCTAGTTAAATTTACTAATGAGTTACATACTCGTTTGGAAGAATTATTAGAAAAGCGGAAAGCTAACCTATTGACTCCCGGAGAAGAGGTGGAATATGCAGGCATTTCAGAATTAGAGCGTATTCTAACTTTTGTTAATGCTAAATTGATTGCCAGTCGTGACAGTTAATGAGCGGACTCGGCAATTTGTGCGGCAAAAAGCAAAGTATTTGTGTGAATATTGCCATTCTCCAGAGCGATCGAGTTCAGATATTTTTACGCTCGATCACTTGATACCTCGATCGTTGGGTGGATCGGATGAACTTGGCAATTTAGCTTTGGCTTGCCGTCGCTGTAATGAGCGTCGATACAATTTCACCACTGGAAATGATCCCCAAACTGGCGAGGAGGTTGCTATATTTAATCCTCGTTTACAGGAATGGGCTGATCACTTTATCTGGATAGCCAAGGGGGCTGATGATTTTGGGGACAACTTCTACAGGTCGAGCAACTTGTCTCCGGTTAGATGTTAATGATGAGTTTCACAATCAAGGATTTATCCAAGAATCTAGGCAGTTATGGATCCAAGGGGGCTGGCATCCACCAGAATCCGATCCTTGTCAGTAAAAATAGTGTAGCCTGCAAAATTAGCTATCAACCTCGATGCGATCGTGAATATCTAGATCGCGGACAAAGGAGCCAAAAATACCACAGCGACTAACTCCAAAACGATTTAGTTCCTGTTGATATTCTTGGAGGAGAGCGACTACTTGAGTTGTTGTTTGTACAGGCATCCTAAGCACAGATTATAATCATTTGTCACTAATTTCCTCTAATAGCAAGCTGGGAACACTCTTTCTTAAACGCATCAGCAACTTGTGTTGGTGTAGGTTGTTCACCATTATTCTGGGTAAACAACATAACGAGTACTCTAATATATGCTTCACCAATTGTTGTAGTAAGCAATGCTGCCGTTACTCCTGCAATAGTACCGCCAGCTACAGAGCCAGCAACGGGAATCATCTTGAGAAGACTAGCTACTATAGTTCGCCCTGCAAAGGTTCCTCCTACTCCAGCAATAACACTGCCTATTATTGTGGTAATGAAACTTTGATCAATTGATAAGCCAAAAGTTGCTGAAATGCCAGCAAGCATTCCAACTTGAATTGGTACAATCGCAATAGCATCAGAATGTGGAATTGGTATTGCCCCCATTACTGCCGCACTGGTTGCTGCTCCTGTTACTATTAGACGAGATTGTGTTTTTTTTAGTTCGATGTCTATCTTTTGTGCGGCTGTAAAAGCTCTTTTTACCCCTTCTGGAACAACTTGCCTTGTTACTTCCACAAGATCATCTAATCCCATTGAAGGAAGAATAATCCCCCCATCTAGTTCTTCCACAATTGCTCGAACTCGAACAGCATTTCTTACAGTTGGAAGTAGTTTAATAACTTCAGTCCGAAACCCTTTGTCAGCATTTGCTTTTGTAATAACTGCAATTACAGGAATATTACGATCTTCTAGCATTTTTACAAGTTCTTCTTCTCCTCGCTCAACACGCCGAGAGCCTTCGCTTATGCAAACCCATGCAACATGGATGTGTTGGTTTGAGTCGTTACTTCTGTTTCGTTCCCTAACACGTGTTTCTAGTTCGCGTAAGGTTTCAGAAAAGTCTGCCATTTCGAGTCCACGAGTATCAAAAATAGAAAGAGGTATTCCTTCTTTTTTATATTCCCTCGTCTCTTTGCTAACAGGACGACCTTGCCCAGTTATAGCAAAATTTCCTTGGAAGACAGCATTAACCAGCGTACTCTTGCCAACACCAGTCTTCCCCGCAATTAAAATATTTACGTGACCACGTTCTTTTAGAGCCTCATTAAGAGCCTTTTTCACTACATCCTCAAAATTGAAATCTTCTACAACTGTCATTACCACACCTCTAAATAGTTAATCAGCTAAACCACTCTTTTAATTTTTCCTGTGCTTTTATTTTGTGCTCTGGTTTTATGTGAGCAATAACAATTCCTAGAGCCGAGACTAATGCTCCGAGATCATCGCTGTAACCAACACCGGGAGTAAAATCGGGAATGGCATCTAATGGGACAATGAAATAACCAAGCGCACCAACGATCACAGTTTTTGCCCAAACAGGAGTATCAGAATCAAGGAGGCAGTAATAGAGAGTGAGGGCTTTCTCAATAACATCTTTCCCAGCGTCAATAGCAAAGTTTTTTATCTTTTCCCAAAAGGAGGATTCTTTGTACTCTTTGCTAAAATCATCAGAATTATTATCCATCTGTAGCTAATCCTTTAGTGGTCAATTAACTTAAATATCTCTTGCGATGCCCATTAAAATTATATTCTGGTTGAGATATATTCTCTCAACTAGCGATCGCCAACCGAGGGGTGCAAACCAGTTTTAATCCATCAGGAGAATAGCAGTATTCACACAGGTAATTTGCTCTTTTTCGTACAGCCTGCCTTGTTGTATCAGCGATCGACATCTTGAACCGCTATCATGGCATTAATATGAGTAAAGATACGATCCAATTCCCCAATGGTGTCGAGTTCTTCTACTTCTTCTACTAATAATTGATCTGCCTTTTTCTTTTCCAACAAAATTTCCATCCGTTGTTGAAGTGTCTCACTAAACTTAAATAAATTCCAACCATCAATCTTTTCAATACAAATCTCATGGATTAAGGAGGATGGCTTGTTGAGAATTGAGACCATGTTCGACTCCGGGGTTTAACCTTGTATAAACACTATTCAAATTGTAACTTTTCCCTTCAAATATGGAAATATTAATAGCAGGAGCAGATCAAGGAGATAGAGAAGTATGACGATCGAGAAAACCTATCTAGAATTATCAGACGTAGAATCCCATAAATTTTATGAAGTCACCCTTGCTGACTGTGAGTTAACCATTCGCTACGGTAGGATTGGCGATCCGGGGCAGAGCAAAACCACCACCTACCCGACCCCAGAAAAAGCCGCCGCCGATGCCCAAAAGAAAATCAAAGAAAAGCAACGCAAAGGCTACGAAGCAGCAGTGATGGGAGGTCGATCGAAGCGCCCCGTGACCCGCCGGGTAATTACTAGTTCTCCTTCCAGTGCCAAGCCTTCCCCTCTGTTGTGGAAATTTGCCTCTGGGGACGCTGCCTTCGGGATTTTTATTGATGATCAACGCTGTTGGATCGGCAATCAACAGGGAAAAGTGTTTGCCCTAGACCCCCAAGGGGCAGTGATTACCCAGTACCAATTACCAGAAGGAGTGAAGTGTATTGTTAGTGACGATCGCTGGCTCTACGCCGGGTGTGATGATGGCAATGTCTATAACCTCAATGCCAAAATTCCTCACATAGCTTACGAAATCGAAGAATCCGTAGATATTTACTGGCTGGATATTTATGATGGCACTCTAGCAGTTTCCGATGCTAAGGGTGGCTTGACCGTAATTGATCCAGAAGGGGAAATCCAATGGACACGGCTGAGTCCCGGCGAGGCGGGCTGGATGGTGCGCAGCGATCGCCAAGGCTTCTATCACGGGCATCGCAAGGGTGTCACCATGTATGACCCCAGTGGCAGAGTGTTGTGGCAGCAGCCCACCGATGGGGGTGTCCTCTTTGGTTGGCAAGAGGCTGATACTGTCTATGCCGGGTCTGGGGGACAGAAAATCCATGCTTTTACCAAGACCGGAACCGGGGGAGCCGTCTACAAATGTGATGCCGCCGTATTTTCCTGTGCCGCCGGGGGGGAGTATGTCTTTGCCGGAGATAGCTATTCTTCTATTTATTGTTTCAACCAACAGGGCGATCGCCTCTGGAAGCTAGGCACTGGCTGTGGTACTGCCCTCTCGATGCAGTTTTGGCAGGAGCGGATTTATATCGTCACTAGCAATGGTTATTTAGCCTGTATTGATGTCAGCCCCCAAGCGATCGCTGCCGCCCAAGAGGGAGTTGTACCCAAAGCTGTGGATCTCAAGGCTCCCACCAGAGGAGTTGTCTTTAGCCCCACTACCGCCCTAGAAACCACTACGGATACGAGCGCTGGGGTGATGGTGGAGTGCTTTGCGGTGGGCAGTAAGCTCCGGGTACGGGTAATTTCACCGGGTTTTAATCCAGAATGGAAAGTCCAGTTTCCCCGTCAGCTAAGGGAGTTGGGGGCAAAGTACATGGTGGAAGAAATTCAACCCGCCGCTAATGGTGATTTCTATCGGGCTTTCGGGGAGATCAAAAAATTAACACTGTAGGATGAAGACTGTAGGATGAAGACTTTAGAGACTATTCACTAGCCATAAAATTAGGCTTTAAAAACTAGAAAACCCACGTCAAGATCACGTGAGTCTCAGGGTAATTATTAAAAGGTATTAAAGGTAGATGGAAAAAGTTTTTAGGGTTCGATGACGCTGATCTCGACATCAGCCACACCACTGCTGATCATGCCGATCGATTCCGCCGCCCCTAGGGATAAATCAATTACTCGACCTCCTGTAAAAGGACCCCGGTCTGTAATTCTCACCAGCACCGATCGACCAGAATCCAAGTTAGTCACCAGCACCCTTGTCCCAAGGGTAAACTAGGATGCGCGGCGGTCATGGCGTACTGATCAAAAACTTCCCCGCTAGCAGTATAAGCCCCATCAAATCCGGGTCCGTACCAAGAAGCAACCCCCCGTTGAAAGGGAGTCAACCGAGAAGGATATTCCGGCGTTGTTTCTGGCTCTAGGTAAGGATTCACCGCTACTTCTACGGGTAAATCCATCGGTAAATTCATGGGCAAATTAATAGATAAATTCATCGCTACTTCCGTTGCCAAATCTAGGAGTGGATTAATTACCTCTGAATTATTGTCGGAATTATTGTCGGAATTATTAACTGTTGGTAAATTAGCCTCTGGGACGATCGCTGGCGGGATATTTGTCGGAACGATCGCTACAATCTGCCCTTGAGAGTTTGCTGCTGAGATCTCCCCCGTTGAGATATTCCCCGAAGCACCACTAAAAAGGGGACGGTTAACAGAGTTATTCCTAACAGAACCGATCGCTGTGGCAACCTCTGAAATATTAGATATATTAGAGACTCCGACAACCGCAGCAGAGCTAGTCAGGAAATTAGTTTCAGAATTAGAGGTAGAGCCAGAGAAGCTGAAGATGTGACTAAATAAAGGCTGGGGTTGAGGATCGATCGAGTGCAGACTTGTTACCATCCGACCTGCCCTGAGTTGTTGGTGAGTTTCTGATAACTTCTCCTGAGTTAATCGATTTTGAATTATCAAATCCTGAGTTAGAGCCTTGCCTTGGGGTTGTCCAGAAAAAATAGGGCTACCATGCACGGCACCGGTGGTCAGGGAACTAGCAAAGACAGCACTAGTTAAGCTAATTAAAATTTTTTGTTGCATAGGTTTCACTGGTCAAGATGAAATTTGCTGGAGGTGGGACTTGGCAAGAGATTTTGAGGAATCCTTACCAACTTTTCCGTACCTCTGGAAACCTTATAGGAGCGACTAGGTGAGTTGAAAGAGTTAATTTACCTGAAGAAATTCTTGCTAAATTCCCTCTAAATTTTTGGTAAATTCTTGAACCATACCGAGTCAATTCCGAATAAATTTCCTGAGCAAATTCACATTTGTTTCGTGTTATTTGGTTGATTATCAAACTGCAACACCATAGCATGAACATTTCTATTTGGGGATCAGTAGTCAGAAAAATGAGAAAATTATTACTTAGAGCTTAATTGGGGTACGATCGCAGGAATTTCCCGCCTGCTAAGGATTTTTACTGATACGACTTGTAAGGAAATCACAATTTTTCTTAACATAAATTAACAATAAATAGTGGATGCGACGGTAGCCTAGCCAGAAGTTTGTCAAATCTATCTCTAGAGGTAGCTACTTTTTGCCTCAAGGATTTGATAGAATTATTGACTCTCAGGAACAATTTCGATAGATTAGCCAGAAATTAGCCAGAGAAAGTAACCCAGCCCAAGGTAGCAACTATGACTGCTTGCGAGTACAAACCCGGTCTAGAAGGCATTCCCGCCGCTCAATCTAGTATTAGCTTTGTTGATGGACAAAAAGGAATTCTTGAGTATCGAGGCATTCCGATCGAGGATCTCGCAGAAAAAAGCGGTTTTATCGAAATGTCTTTCCTGCTCATCTGGGGATACCTGCCCACCAAGGAAGAATTAGAAGAATTTGAAGCCGAGATTCGCTACCACCGCCGGATTAAATACCGGATTCGGGACATGATGAAGTGCTTCCCCGAAACTGGACACCCCATGGATGCCCTCCAAGCCTCCGCCGCCGCCCTTGGTCTGTTTTATTCCAAACGTGCTCTCGAAGACCCTGTGTATATTCGCAAAGCCGTAGTCCGCCTGCTGGCGAAAATCCCCACCATGGTAGCCGCCTTCCAACTGATGCGGAAAGGTAATGACCCAGTGCAGCCAAGGGATGACCTCCGCTATGCTGCCAATTTTCTCTACATGCTCAACGAACGGGAGCCAGACCCCCTCGCTGCCAGAATTCTCGATGTTTGTCTGATTCTCCATGCAGAACATACGATGAATGCCTCGACTTTTAGCGCAAGGGTGACGGCTTCGACCCTGACAGACCCCTACGCAGTGGTGGCTTCGGCGGTGGGAACCTTAGCAGGACCTCTCCACGGTGGAGCCAATGAAGAAGTGATTACGATGCTAGAAGAAATTGGCTCGGTGGAAAATGTCCGTCCGTGGCTAGACAACGCCCTAGAGAAAAAATCGAAGATTATGGGTTTTGGCCATCGGGTTTATAAGGTGAAAGACCCCAGAGCCACAATTCTCCAAGGCTTGGCAGAGCAGCTATTCCAGAAGTTTGGTCATGATGACTATTACGATATTGCTGCCGAACTGGAAAGAGTAGTGGAAGAAAAACTTGCCCATAAGGGAATTTATCCCAATGTGGATTTTTATTCGGGCTTAGTGTACCGGAAAATGGGGATTCCTACCGATTTGTTTACTCCAGTGTTTGCGATCGCTAGGGTTGCCGGCTGGTTAGCCCATTGGAAAGAACAACTGGAAGCCAACCGCATCTATCGCCCTACCCAAGTATACGCCGGACTCCACGAGCAGGGCTATGTACCGATGGATCAGCGCAAAAGTGAGATAGTTTCATGATGATCTTAGATGGGGGGGTGCGGTAATATGGTTAGACAAACGGGGTTTTCTTCCCCAACTTCGGTAGCAGTGTATCGGATTCTGGATGCCAATCTCGATCGAGCGCGGGAAGGGATTCGGGTCATTGAAGATTGGTGTCGGTTGGGTTTGCAGGACAAGGACTTAACTGCCACCTGTAAGGAACTGCGGCAGGGTCTGGCGGCTTGGCACAGCCCTGAACTCCGGGCTGCCCGTGATACCGAGCAGGATCCAGGGACTGAGCTAACCCATGCCCAAGAAGAAACTAGGGCAGATGTGCAGGCAATCCTTCAAGCCAATTTCTGCCGAGTCCAAGAAGCTCTACGGGTGCTAGAGGAATATAGCAAGCTCTATAACCCCCAGATGTCGATCGCTCTGAAACAGATGCGCTATCAAGTCTACACCCTCGAAAAATCCCTGATTGCTAATCAGCGCCAACAACAATTACGCCAAGCCCATCTTTACCTAGTCACCTCTAGCCGGGATGATCTTCTCTCTGTGGTGGAAGCGGCTCTCCAAGGTGGTCTGCCCCTCGTCCAATACCGAGAGAAAAATGCCGAGGATGGGGTGAAATTTGCCACAGCGACCAAACTCTGCCGTCTCTGTCATCACTACGGAGCTTTGTTTATTGTCAACGATCGACCAGATTTGGCTCTAGCCGTAGAGGCCGACGGGGTACATTTGGGGCAGCAGGATTTACCCGTAGCCTTTGTACGGCAACTCCTTGGTCGAGAGCGCATTATTGGACAATCGACCACAAACCCAGAGGAACTGCAACGGGCGATCGCCGCCGGGGTAGATTATGTCGGTGTTGGCCCTGTCCACGAAACCCCAACGAAACCGGGAAAATCCGCCGCCGGCTTGGAATATATCCGTTATGCGGCTGCCCATACAACCCTGCCTTGGTTTGCGATCGGCGGGATTGACACTAGCAATTTTGGAGATGTCCTCAATGCCGGAGCCAGTCGCCTTGCCGTAGTCCGTTCCCTCATGGATGCCGAACAACCTACCCTGACCACCCAGTTCTTTCTCTCGCAAATTACCCGGTGGCAGACAATGAAAAATTTAGAAAAATCATGAATGCAACAACAATTAACCTGCAAATCAATGGCGAATCTCATCTTTGCGCCCCCCAACCCTTACCCCAGTTGCTAGAATCCTTGGGCTTTAACCTCCGCCTGATTGCCCTAGAATACAACGGTGAAATTCTCCATCGGCAGTTCTGGCCAGCAACTATGATTAAATCCGGCGATAAGATTGAAGTGGTCACGATCGTCGGTGGTGGTTAGCCTAATATTTTGACAACGAAGATGACCCCCATTAAAAAGATAAAAGGCGATCCCCCCTAGCCCCCCTTCAAAAGGGGGGAATAAAATTTCTCCTGTACCTCTTGTACCTCCCCTTACCTCCTCTACCTTCTTTACCTCCCTGTACCTTCTTTACCTCCCCTTACCTCCTCTACCTCCTTCTTCTCATGCCCGACCTTGCCCCCATCATCGAAGCAATCCTCTACCTCAAAGGCAAACCCTTGTCCCTTGATGAGTTGGCGGAGTATGCGGGGTGCGATCGAGAACTGGCGACGGAGGCGGTGATGGAATTGATGGATGATTATGCCCATCGGCAGAGTGCCTTGGAAGTGGTGGAAACGGGTGCAGGTTATAGCTTACAGTTGCGTTCGGCGTTTAATAGCCTCTTGGCAACCCTTGTTCCCGGGGCGTTGGGGGTGGGAGCTTTTGAGAACTCTGGGCAGCGATCGCCCTCCAACAAAAAATTAAACAATCCGATCTCATTCAGTTCCGGGGCAGTGGGGCTTATCAGCATATTCCCGAATTAGTAGAACTGGGTTTTGTGAAAAAATCTAAAGAAAGTGACGGTCGATCGTACTGGTTATCTGTCACCGACAAGTTCTATCAGTATTTTGAGATTGACGAAAATGCCAAATTTTTAATTCCCCACGCTTCTATTAGTTCAGATAGTGGAGATAGTGAAGAATCGATCGCCCCAGAAGATGAGATTAATCCAGAGGTGGAAACTACGCTAGCAACAGAAAAACCTCCCTCAATTTAGGTAGAGAGGTTGCCCAAATTTATTTTTTTGGTTTTACTGACCACATCTATGAAAATTCGTAGGGGCGTAAGGCTTTACGCCCTCTTGTTAGGCTTTTGTTATCTAATCAATTTCGATTCGGTTGGGGCTGGGATCAGTGTTGGGATCAATCCCTAGGGGTTGGCGGTACTGTTGGTAGAGACGATCGCGCCATGAGAAAAATACCTCATAGTCTGGGTTGTCGGCAATACCGGGAATGCCTTTACCCTTGAGAGGTTCAGGGATATTGATATAGTTGCCTTCAGGATATTTAAGTAAAATACTCAGACTTGCCACCGAGAGATCCGCAAGGGTGGGCTGATCACCAACTAAATAGGGACTATTACTGAGAATTAGACACAACGCTTCTAAGTCCTGCTTGAGGGCATCTTGGGCCGATTTAATAGCATCACTGCCTAAACCAACACCGATTCCCAACACATCAAATACTTCCGTTGGTACAGAGCCGACAAAGGTTTTGACAAAATCTGGAGTGGTACTAGGGAGGATCGAAGTCCGAAAGTTTTGGTTTTGGCTCAAGGCTCCAAACAGGACTTTCCGGGATTTGGTGCCGATCGACTCATCCGCCCACTCTTCCATCATCAGGCACAAGCCCTTTTTCTTGGGGTCACTGGGGATAATCGGTTTTTCTGGATATTGCTTCTCTAGGTAGAAGGCGATCGCCGTCGAATCGGCAATTACCGTAGAGCCATCCTTGAGCACTGGTAACTGTCTTTGTCCAGACATCCGAAAAACCTCTAGCTGACCCACCCCCGGTGTCACTTCAATTTTTTTGTAGGGCAGACCCTTGAAATCAAGAATCATCCTCACCTTCTCAGAATACTGAGACATTTCAAACTGATACAGTTCTATCGCCATAACTTTATATCCTCTTAACCTCTTAACACTTCTCAACACTAAATATAACAGCCAGAACAAATTTGGTAACGATCAACCAAGGTAGTATTACCCTCACCTTTTTGATTGCTTAGGGGAAACTCTCAAAGGCAATATATGCAGCTATCTTGCTTGTTGTGACTGACTGCTGGGATTATTGGTCAAGACCCACGTATCTTTTGTGCCACCACCTTGGGAGGAATTTACGACAAGGGAACCCCGGCGCAAAGCCACTCTTGTTAAACCACCGGGATGGACATAGATTTCTTTACCGTAGAGAATGTAGGGGCGTAGATCCACATGGCAGCCGGAAATTTCTCCTTCGGTAATCGTGGGAACTCTGGAAAGAGCGAGGGTTTCTTGGGCAATGTAGTTGCGGGGATTGGCTTTGATTTTGGCAGTAAACTCCGCCCTTTGTTCTGGGGTAGATTGAGTGCCGATCAGCATTCCGTAACCCCCGGATTCGTTGGCAGCTTTAACTACTAGCTTGTCCAAATTATTTAGCACGTATTCTTGATCTTCAGACAGCCAACAGAGATAGGTGGGAGCGTTGGGAATAATCGGGTCTTGGTCGAGGTAATACTTGATCATTTTCGGGACGTAGGCGTAGATCACCTTATCGTCTGCTACCCCAGTCCCCGGAGCATTGGCGATCGCCACCCGACCCTGCCGATACACCTCCATCAACCCCGCCACCCCCCAGCATCGAATCTGCTCTAAAAACCAGTGGATCCATAAAATTATCATCAATGCGACGGTAGATGACATCAACTTTTTTTAACCCCTGAGTAGTTT
>JAAUUE010000079.1 GCA_012031635.1 Coleofasciculaceae cyanobacterium SM2_1_6
CGTCATCGTCATCGTCATCGTCATCATCGATCCTTACTCCTTGCCCTTGCTCCTTATCCTTATCCTTGTCCTTGTCTTTCTCAGTCATCGTCATCATCGTCATCGATCGTCATCGTCATCGTCGTCATCTTGGGAAGATGAACCTCCAGTGGTAGATGAACCTCCAGTGGTAGATGAGCCTGATGTGCTGGAACTAGATGAAGTGGATGAGCTTGATGCACTTGAAGAGCTTGATGCACTTGAAGAGCTTGAGGAGCTTGATGTGCTTGAGGAGATGCTTGTGGATGAAGTGGTGGTGGACGAAGTAGTTGTGGAAGTGCTGACTAAAGCTAGTAACTCAGACCAGATGCTGCCAACAGCCACTGCAAGTGGCGGAGTTAGGGAACTGGGGTTGACCACGATCGAGATATTGGCAAGTTGGCTATTCAAAGCATTAGAGATATTGCTCAAATTAACATTAGCAAAACTCCCAGTTGTCCCAGAAGTTTGATCCCATCCGTAAAAAGAGAACTTCTTCTCAAAGAAACTGCGCTTAGTAAAACTCTTCAAGGAAACACTGTTAAGGTTGGGGACAAACCGCACCTTATTCTTCAAATCAAGTAGTAACGCATTGCTAGCACTAACAGCCCCGATATTAATCCAATTCCCCCCTTCATCAAGGCTGTACTGCCAAACACCATCATCATCACTGAGATTCGTAATCGCTATTCCCTGAACACCAGCACTACTCGCAGTAGCCACCGCCGCTCCCCCAATCAAACGAGACACAAAAATCCCTCTGGTAAGAGAACCTTGGAGGGTTTTTGCAGGTACAAAAATAGGATTAAGCCCCGGTGCAGGATTAATAGAATTGGTGATACTCAAGGAGTTACTGCTTGATGAGGATGAAGAGGAAGATGAGAATGCGGAAGAAGATGCAGATGCTGAGGAAGATGCAGATGAGAATGCAGAGGAAGATGTAGATGAAGAGGAAGATGAGAATGCTGTACTACTAGAGGCAGTACTGGTAGCAGATGCCGAGGATGTTGTTGCTAAATTACTTCCTGATGAAGTATTAGATATTTCATTGTTAGGGTTTATGGGCTCCGTGTTTAACACCTTTTGGTAAGCATCTTGGACAATTTGGGTAAAGGCTTGCCCCGCTTCGATGAGTCCTGTTGCTTTTTCAAGAATCCAGTTGCCACCTTTGCTGGCACTACCCGTTAGATCCACCGAAGCTGCCACATCTGCCCCAGTCAACTGACTGAGTTTATTAATAAATCGATCGCCCTGTACTCCGGATGCCACATCACAGCCATAGATTAATAAATCAGGGCGCTGACCAGCCTGTGGAACAAACCATTGCTGGAGAGATTGTTGATATTGCTCTAGGTTGTCGGCGTTGAGTTGGGTAGAACCAATTTGCAGATTGCCAGCACTACCATGACTGAGAATTTGCACACTTGCCACGGAGCCAGTCCGGGCTTGGAGAAATTCAGTAATTTGGGCAATTCCATCTTGAGTAGGATCAAGAATTACGGCTTCGGTATTAGGTTTTAGCCCAGAGAGGAGACTCTGAAAATTATCCACTCTGGTATCAATAAAGACAATATTTGTTAGCTCGGTTGAATTAGTTTGATAGGCTTTACTACCAAGGTTGAGAGGCAGACGATCGATGAAGCTATTAACTTTAAACATGAGTTGTTCTCTTAGAAATTAGTGTCCGGTTTACCAGTCCAGATTTTTGTTGATACTGAATTGATACACTTTCTAAAGCAACTGTTCCTTAAATTTGCGATTAATTTGTTTCTAACCGCCCTGATAACTGTTCACTGATAACTGTTCACTGATAACTGTTCACTGATAACTGTTCAACCACCGCTTGGGCGATCGCCTCATTACCATCTTTGGCGACGGGGGTAGATTGCTCAGGTGGTTGGCAGGGTTGGTGCAGAAAATCCCAACTGCCTTGGAAAAATTCTCCGGGGTTAATAATTTGGTGATGTCCATAGGCACGGATGCCTTCTAGCAATACAGGTGATTCGGCAAAATCTTCTCTGGTCAGGGAAGTAATGGGGCAATCTAGGCGGAGAGCTTCGGCAAAAGTGCTGTAACCGGGTTTGGAGATGACACGATCGACGAAGGGCATGAAATCCACGGGACGGTATTGATTGTCGGTAACTTTAACTAAATTTGGCAGATCCGGGGCTTGGCGATCGAAGGTAATAAATTGCCAGTCGGTAAAAACTTCTAAATTTGCGTAGGGGATTTGTTGCAGCCCCAGACCACCAAAGGTTAATAAAATTGTCCGCTCTTGGGGCTGGATTAATCCAAATAACTCCGTCAGTTCAGCCTTGCTATAGCGGGGATCGCCCCCAGTCAAGCCCACATCAGTAATCTTGGGAAAAGCCGTTAGGGGTTCGTACAGGGGTAAGCGAAATAAGCGATCGACCTGACCATAACTAGCACTGATCTTGTCTGCTAATTCTGTAAATTTTCCGCCCCAAGCCCGATAAATAAAATCCCACCCAAAATTACTCAACATCCAACAGGGAATCCCCGCTAACCGGGCAATTTCTGGAGCCAAGGGGGGAATATCTGCCAACATCAACCCCACCCGATTAGTTTTAATAAAATCCACCTCACTCGCCAGCAGCATTTTTTCCTTTGCCTGCACCTCCTGCCACTGCTCCCAAGTCGCCTCCTTATCCATGGTCAAACTATCTGACTGGATCACTCCCACATCAAAGCTACGCTGCCGATAAATAAAATCTCCCGGAATATACGCCTCCAACAGCCACCGGGGAGCCGTAGTCACCAAAATTAACAACAAATCTGGACACATTTTCTGGATAGTCGCCGCCACCGCCGCACTGCGGACAGCATGACCAAAACCGTGGCTAGTAATTGCAAAATAAAGAATAGATCTAGGCATAATTACAAGTTGGGTGTACTAATAGACAAATCTGTGGTATTTCCTTTATCTAGCTATAAACTTGTCAATATGAAAACGTTTCTTACAGACTCTAGGGACATCACTAGAACTCATTTATCCTCAAAACTGAATCTGAGGCAACGTAGTGAATTAGGGCAATTTTTGACTCCTGCCCCGATCGCTCGTTTTATGGCTGGACAATTTCGTAATCTATCAGGTCATATTAGTTTGTTAGATCCTGGAGCAGGCATAGGAGTATTAACTGCTGCTTTTGTAGAGCGATTATTGATTACCCCTAATAAAATTGAGAGTTGTTTTATAACAGTATATGAAATCGAAACAACTTTTCTATCTTTGTTGAAGCAATGTTTGGTAGAATGCTGTGCAGCTTTAAATAATGTAGGAATTAAAGCGAATTATTGTTTACATGAAAAAAGTTTTATAGAGGCTAATGTTGACATGGATTTACCACTGTTTTCAACATCTGCCGTGAATTTCACTCATGCAATTCTGAATCCACCTTATAGAAAAATCAATGACCGATCAATTGAAAAGAGAATTCTTTCAAGTCTTGGCATAGAAACTGTTAACTTGTATAGCGCATTTACTTGGTTGACAATCCTAAAGCTTGCCAAAGATGGGGAAATTGTTGCCATTACGCCCAGAAGTTTCTGTAACGGTAGCTATTTTCGTACTTTTCGTAAAGCTTTTCTAGAAAATATGAGCCTTGAGAAGATTCATGTTTTTGGCAGTCGTTCAGCAGTATTCTTAGAAGATAATATATTACAAGAAAATATTGTTTTTCATGCCACTAAAACTAAAAAGAGTCCTGATTATGTAGAAATCACTAGTAATTCTAAAAATGAATTAGACGAATTTTCAGAGTTCAGGTGCGTTCCTTATCAGGAAGTTGTTGAAATCAACGATTCCGAAAAATTTATCTACATCGTGACAAATTCTCTTGATGACTCTTTGAGAGTGCAAATGGCTCAATTCTCATCTACCCTAGATCAACTTGGTTTAGAGATATCAACAGGTTCAGTAGTTGATTTTCGTCTTAAATCGGCTTTGAGAACTTCTTTAGGTGGACAAAATGTGCCATTGCTTTACCCAGAATCTATAAAGGCAGGGAAAGTATTGTTCCCACCCAAAAATCCTCGTAAATCAATCGCCATCGAACAAAACCAAGAAACAAGCAAATGGCTAATTCAATCCGGTTGGTATGTTTTGACAAAGCGTTTTTCTGCTAAAGAAGAGAAGCGTCGTATTGTCGCTGCTGTGTGTTCTCCTATAGATACATCGTTAATCGGCATAGAAAATCACTTAAACTATTATCATGCTAAAGGCGAAAGTATGAATCCTGACCTTGCACGTGGTTTGGCTGCATTTCTTAATTCAACCTTATTTGATAATTTTTTCCGACAATTTAGTGGACATACACAAGTCAATGCAACAGATTTGCGTAAAGTCAAATATCCTTGTAGAGATGACTTAATTCAATTAGGTAAGCAAGTTGGGGATTCTTGCTTAGACCAAAAGCAACTTGATACACTTGTACATAAGACTCTTTCGATCATGAGTGAAGCAACAAATGCAGTTCAAGCTAGTAGACGAATTGGAGAAGCACTTGCAGTCCTTAAAAGTATTTCTACTCCCAAAGAACAACAAAACGAGCGATCGGCACTTTGCTTACTAGCATTGGCAGATATTCGCCCAGAAACTCCTTGGACTCAATCAACAGCACCAAGACGCAGAATTACAGAAATGATGGATTGGTTCCGCAATTACTACGGGAAACACTATGCACCAAATACACGTGAAACAGTTAGACGACAAACGATGCACCAGTTTGTGCAAATGGGTTTAGTTGTTGAAAATCCAGATCGACCAGACCGACCTATTAATAGTCCAAAATGGTGTTATCAGCTTCATCAACAAGCAGTATCACTTCTGAAAACTTATGACTCTGAGCAGTGGGAAGAAGCTTACCGAAATTACGCTATTTCTGTTACAAACCTGTTACAGGATCGAAATCGAAACATACCAATGATTCCGATGAATCTGCCTGGTGGTCAAGCCATTCAATTATCATCTGGTGGACAAAATACATTAATAAAAAATATTTTAGAGAGTTTCTGCCCCAGATTTACGCCGGGAGGCTCAGTTCTTTACATTGGCGATGCTGGGGATAAATTCGTTATTAATGAAACTCAGAAGTTCCGAGAAATGGGGATTGAATTAGATCCTCATGGAAAAATGCCAGATATCATAGTTTACTACGAGCAACAGGATTGGCTTGTAATCATAGAAGCAGTAACTAGTCACGGCCCAGTTAATCTAAAACGTCATAATGAATTAAAACAACTTTTTCGGTCAAGTCATAAGGGCTTAGTCTTTGTTACTGCTTTTCCAAGCCGCAAGGAAATGACTCGATATCTTGCAGAAATTTCTTGGGAAACTGAGGTTTGGGTAGCTGATCAACCCGAGCATATGATCCATTTTAACGGAGAGAGATTCCTTGGACCCTATGAAAACCCAAGAAACTTTTCTTAAAAATATTTGATAACAAGACCATCTTAGCGATAGCTATAATTTCCTAGTTAAGCAGGGAAGAAATTTTTTCTAGGTAGCTATATAGGGCTTCTTGCACGGGCAGGATATTTTTGTAGCTTTGCATAGCTCTGGGCATTTGCTTGAGGGCGGCGGCGAGGGCGGCAGCAACCGGGGGAATCTGCTCCATGACGGAGAGGGGATGGATGTAGGTGTGGGTGAAAAACACGATCGCTCCCGTCCGGGGTAAACGGCGCAGACACTGGCGCTCCATCCTTAACCAGAGGTTTTCGCCAGCATTTTCGGGGGTAATTCTGGTCTCTAATTCTTCCTTATATCTTTCCTGCTCCAAAAGCATAATCGGTTCATCTACAATTCCCCAATTCATGCGCCACAGGGGATGTTCTGGCTTCATTTTGGCAAACAGGTTATCCATGGGATGCTCTAGCTTTTTGTCGTAATCTGGGACGGGGCTATGGATCTGGGCGAGGGGCTTGCCAATTTTTTCATGGATAAACCACCGCAAGCGGAAACATTCTGCTGCCGCTGTCATGATATAACCTTGGGGACTCGCTTCCATCAAAACAATATCTTCTTGAATTATTCTTCCGGCTAAATCTAGGGGGGCGTGGCGAAAATCGGCAAATTTCCAAACTTGCCCGTGGGCAGACAGGCGATCGAATCCTGATCCCACTGGTAATATTGGGGAAAGTATTGTTGGAGATGCTCAAGAATTACTTCGAGGGTTTCCTGTTGGCTGGCTTCACTGCCGGGGAGAGCCGCAAAGACATCATCATAGCGGGTTTTCAGCAATTCCTCCTTCAGCAACAATTCTCGTTCAAATTCCTCATCAATCTCAATCCACGTCGCTAAATCTAGGGGCTTCACCCCCATGGTCAATTGCCATTTTCCGTCAGCAAAGGGTAAATATTTGGGTATTTTGGGTGTCGGTGGTATCTGCACAAAAGTATACTCCTAATAATTAGGGAGAAGTCGATTAAAAGTCAAGAATCAAGTATATGATTAAATGTTTTCCACAGGTGTTTCCTACGTATGTTTCCTGCAACTTTTCCTATAAGAATAACCCTTACAAAAACAAATCAATAGTAAATTTCTGGATTAGATTCTGGAGCAAGGTGTTAATTATTTTGCTGAGTATAATTTTCCTAGGGGCTACTCCCGCCTTGGCTCAGGGGGATTTAAATGCTCAACTGCGGACGGCGGTGTGCGCTCAAAATTGGGATGGGGCGATCGCCGTGATCGATCGGATGATGCCCCTAGTGGTCGATCGAGGACAATTAATTAATTATCGCCAACAACTCCAAAACCTCCAATCGGTCAACTTCCGTCAAGCTAACTGGGCTTGCACCCCCAATCAACCCATCCCCGCCCTGCCTCAAAGTATTGCAGACACATCCAATCCTGCCAACTCTGCCCCTCGCAGTAATCCCAACTCGGCAAACCCCTTCAATACAGCCTTTACCCCCGGAGCCAGCCCCAGAAGTAGAAGAAGCAGCGATGTGGATTTTTGGGATGGCTTTTTAGATATTGCTGACCCAGAGACGGCAAACATTGGACGTAGTTTAGGACAAGAACGTCTCCGGCAGTATGCGGCTGGTGTGTGCAGTACCCTCGAACGGGGGGGCAGGCTCCGGGATGTACCGGCGATCGCCACAGGAAATATCCTCACCACTCCAGAATTTGAACTCACCCTCCAAGAAGCCAGCATCAGTACCTACTGTCCCGCCCAGATTGACAAACTGGAGTAAACTAGAGCAACAAAAAAATCCTGTTTCAGCAACTAGATTAAGATAACAGACCTCTTGCGGACTTAGCGTTTTAGGTTTACCAAAGTGAACACTACAAACTATTCCGGTTTCCAAGGGAGCCAGTCTTCATCTAGGGCTTGCTCTAGGGTAAAGTCTGGTGCTTGAGGAATCAAGCTAGCATTAAGCTGACTGGCTTTCAGAAAAAGCTTCCTGCCGTTTCCATATTGCTTGAGAAAATTATCCTTCAAGAAGGACTTTAAGCTAGGGCTAGCATCTAGTTGTTCTTGGATTTGCAAGCGAAAATTAGCAATCTCCACATCCCATCCTCGAAAACAACTTTCCCGTTCAGACTCCCAATACTTGATTTTGAGCAGATGCTCGCACAGTCGCATGAGGTAGCTCGAAATTGCGTGTTTTTCACTTCTACCCAAACTCTCAATCTCCTCAATTAAATTTTCTAAGTCAAGATTGCCGAAATCCTGTCCTTTCAATTGGGCAACGGTACACTCTAGCCAAAGTTGATAATCAGCATCGTATAGCAATAACGGCTTAGATTTAACTTGAAATTCCATAACTGAATGCTTCCATTGATAACTTATACTGTGATTAGAGAAAAATATTAGAGAAAATTAGAGAAAAATATTAGAGAAAAATCTCCACACTCATCAAAAAAAATGAGCTTTTTGCAGGATGGGACAGGTGTGATGGGTAGAGTGGCAGAGGCGATCGCCATGACAGATGGGATCGGGGCGATCTGAGAGATTCTGCGGTTCTAGGGGAAAGTAGAAGCAAAACTAACCGTAACCATAAGCATAAATTCTGATTCTGGTGTAGGTACTAAAGCCCCACGGGGCTATACTAGTTGAGGGAAACTGCTGATTAAGTTTTCGCAATCTGCAAATTATCTGCAAATTATCCTTAAACCGTGACTTTAAGCAACAATTTCCTGCCTGAAGGATAGCACGGAAAATATTGGATAATTATTTGGATCAACTATTTGGACTGACTCCCATGAACTCAGGAATAGACCTACAAGGAACTTTTGTAAATTTCATTAATAATCTAGGGGTGCCGATCGGTGCTGCCAAAGCTCTCTGGCTGCCCCTGCCCATGGCGATCGTCCTTTTGGGAGCAGCCACCGGATTATTAATTGCCGTGTGGCTAGAGCGGAAAATCTCGGCGGCAGCCCAGCAACGGATTGGTCCCGAATACGTGGGAGCCTTGGGGATTTTTCAACCCGCCGCCGATGGTCTAAAACTTCTATTTAAGGAAGATGTGGTTCCCGGCAAGGCTGATCCTTGGTTGTTTACCCTTGGGCCAATCATTGTGCTGTTACCCGTGTTTGTATCCTTTGCGATCGTCCCCTTTGGCGAGAATATGCTGATCACAGACCTCGGCACCGGCATTTTTCTCTGGATTGCCCTCTCTAGCATTACGCCCATTGGTTTGCTGATGTCCGGGTATTCTTCCAATAATAAATATTCTTTGCTCGGTGGCTTGAGAGCTGCTGCTCAATCTATTAGTTATGAAATTCCCCTAGCTCTGGCAGTATTGGCGATCGTGATGATGTCTAATAGTCTGAGTACGATCGATATTGTGGAGCAGCAGTCTGGCTATGGGATTCTGGGCTGGAATATCTGGCGGCAACCCGTCGGCTTTTTGATTTTTTGGATTGCGGCTCTGGCTGAGTGTGAACGCCTACCCTTTGACTTGCCAGAGGCGGAGGAAGAACTAGTAGCTGGTTATCAAACCGAGTATTCCGGGATGAAATTTGCCCTGTTCTACATTGGTTCCTACGTCAACCTCAATCTTTCTGCCCTCTTAGTTGCCATCCTCTATCTTGGTGGCTGGGAATCCCCCATTCCCCTCGAAAATCTGGGCGCATGGCTGGGAGTCAGCCAAGATACTCCTTGGTTACAGGTGATCACCGCCAGTCTAGGCATCGGCATGACTCTCCTCAAGGCTTATTTCCTGTTGTTCATTGCTGTGTTACTACGCTGGACTGTGCCACGGGTCAGAATCGACCAGTTATTAAATTTGGGTTGGAAGTTCCTACTACCGATCGCTCTATTGAACTTGCTCTTAACCGCCGCCCTGAAGTTAGCTTTCCCCTCCGCCTTTGGAGGATGAGGGACAGTGAGCAGTGAACAGTGAGCAGTGAACAGTGAGCAGTGAACAATAAAATTTGATAGTTGATAATTTGATTAGTCTTACAGCAAGCCTGCTTAACTGATAACTGATAACTGTACCTCCCTGTACCTCCTATTCCCTGATAACTGATAACTGATAACTGATAACTGTCAACTGATAACTGTACCTCCTGAAATTAAGAGAAAAACCATGCTGAAATTCCTTAAACAAGTGGGCGATTACGCTAAAGAAACTGTCCAAGCTGCCAAGTTTATTGGTCAGGGCTTGGGTGTCACCTTTGATCACATGAGCCGTCGTCCAGTCACCGTCCAGTATCCCTACGAAAAACTCATCCCCTCCGAGCGCTACCGGGGCAGGATTCACTTTGAGTTTGACAAGTGCATTTCCTGTGAAGTGTGTGTCCGGGTCTGCCCCATCAATCTGCCCGTGGTGGATTACGAGTTTGATAAAGCTAGCAAAAAGAAAAAGCTCAATAGCTACAGTATTGACTTTGGGGTGTGTATTTTCTGCGGCAATTGTGTAGAATACTGCCCGACTAATTGTATTTCTATGACAGAGGAGTACGAACTCGCTGCCTACGATCGCCACGAACTCAACTACGACAACGTTGCCCTAGGACGCTTACCCTACAAGGTGACTAATGACCCCATGGTTACACCCCTAAGAGAATTGGCGTATCTACCCCAAGGAGTCTTGGATCCCCACGACCTCCCCCCCGGTTCTCAACGTCCCGGCAAACGCCCAGAGGAATTGGTAAAGGAAGCTTCTAGCTCTAACTAAAGGATCTAGCGATCCTAAGTCCCTTGCTAAATTAGATAGCTTCTGGTGGAGGATGCCATCCGCCTGCGGCGGGTAAAATCATTTAGGATTGCGATGTCTGGCTAAAGGGTTTCCTAAATCCAGCCTCAAATCAATCTAAAGGGTAGGCTTTGCACCAAATTAGTCTTAGGATATTTTTAATAATTCAACTAATAGTTCAACAATAGCAGTAAGGATAAAGCCGTGAATTTAGCAGAAGGTGTACAGGTTGTGAGCTTCGGGGTGCTGGCAACCATGATGATTGTGGCTGCCCTCGGGGTGGTACTCCTGAATAACATTGTCTACTCCGCTTTCCTGTTGGGGGGAGTATTTATTAGCATTTCTGGGTTATACATTCTCCTTAATGCTGATTTTGTTGCCGCCGCCCAAATTTTGATCTACGTAGGAGCGGTGAATGTCTTAATTTTGTTTGCCATCATGCTGGTGAATAAACGGGAAGACTATGCCCCGGTCTCCAATCGTTGGTTGCGGAACCTAGCCGCAGGTTTAGTCTGTATCGGTGTCTTCGCCCTGCTGGGAACCATGGTCATTGCCACCGACTGGCAGCTAGAGCCGGCTAATTTAACGGCAGCGGCGGGGGTTAGCTCTGTAGTGAAGATTGGACAACACTTTTTCTCTGATTTCCTTCTGCCCTTTGAGTTGGCTTCAGTGTTGCTCTTGATGGCGATGGTGGGGGCGATCGTGCTAGCCCGGCGAGATTTCTTGCCAGAAGACTTGAGCTTAACCAACCAAACTACCAGCCTCACTCTGCCAGAAAAATCTAAGGAACTCGCTGCCTTGGGTGGGAAGACCAAATAATCGCTATTTATAAATCTAGGTTCTAAACTTACGCAAAATCCTCAAATTACTAATATTTAGATGCTATTAGTGGAGGTTAGACGTAATGTGGGCAATGCCCACCCTACCCGGATAGAAACTACCTAGAGAGAAACTCAAGATTAATCAAGATTAATTAGGAATTGATTCATGCTGCAACTGCAATATTTTCTACTTTTGGGGGCTGCGCTGTTTTGTATCGGCATCTATGGCTTGGTGACTAGCCGGAATGCGGTGCGGGTGTTGATGTCGATCGAGCTACTCTTGAATGCTGTGAACCTAAACCTCATGGGTTTCTCCAACTTTCTCGATTCTGGGGAAATTAAAGGGCAGGTATTTACGGTGTTTGTGATTACCGTAGCGGCGGCGGAAGCGGCAGTGGGGCTGGCAATTATCCTGACTATCTACCGGAACCGAGACACTGTAGATATGGAGCAGTTTAATCTCCTCAAGTGGTAAGTAAGTCACTCCGACTTGGAGGACGAAACTCAAAATGCCAAAAGTTACCATTATTGGCTGCGGGGTGGTGGGGGCGGCGATCGCCTACGAGCTATCTCGTCAACCCGGCTTAGAAATCACCCTAGTCGATCAGCAACCCCCAGCCCAAGGCTCCACCGGGGCGGCGTTAGGGGTTTGATGGCAGTAGTCAGCCACAAGCTCAAGGGACGAGCCTGGCAACTGCGACAGACTAGTCTAACCCGCTATGCAACCCTAGTCCCAGAACTGGAAGCTATCACCGGAGAAAAAATTCCCTACAATTGCCACGGGCTAGTCCTGTTGGCAACCACAGCCGAGCAGATGGATCAATGGCGAGCATTGGCAAAAGCTAGACAGGCGCAGGGATGGGAATTAAATATCTGGGAACCCAAAGTTCTTCAGGAGTATTGTCCTCAAGTGAATATAGAGGGTTTGGGGGGAGCGATGTATTCGCCGAGCGATCGCCAGATTGATCCCGTGGCTCTGACCCAAGCTCTAGTTAAAGCAGCCGAAAAGAATGGGGTCAAGGGTCGTTTTGATCTAAAGATTACTGATCTTAAGCAACTAGCCCAAGAAAATCTAGCAGCAGACTGGATAATTTTAGCAACAGCGTTGGGGACAAAAGAATTAACCACCACGATTTCCCAAAGGGAAGGCTACGCCAACGGCTCCCCCGTAGAGATCCGCCCTGTCTTAGGGCAGGCGATCGAGCTAGAGCTACCACAGATATTGGGGAATCCAGAATTTCAACCAGTAATCACCGGGGATGATGTGCATATTGTGCCGATCACATCAATTTTGCCGAGTGCTAACCGTGATTCTAATTGCGAGGCTAACTATCATTACTGGGTCGGAGCCACGGTAGAATTTGCCGATGAGCAGGGGCATCTTCAAGCCCAAGAGGAATTGTTAAGTACAGTCAAACAGAGAGCGATCGCCTTTTGTCCAGAACTAGCCCTAGGCTCAATGGTTAAAACCTGGTCTGGATTGCGTCCCCGCCCCGAAGCCCAAGCCGCCCCAATTATCCAGAAATTACCCGGACAGGAAAAAATCATCCTCGCCACTGGACATTACCGCAATGGCGTATTATTGGCTCCAGCTACAGCGATCGTTGTCCGAGATTTATTGGGTGATCTCTAAAATTAAGTGATCGATCAGGAATTACCCTCGATCAATAAACTTTCACCGGAAAAATAGTATGGAGATCAACCATGGTGATCAAGCCTCGGTCTTCGTCCCAATTCTAGAAAAAAATTTCCAGTCTCCTCGATCCGGCTCTATAATTCTCTACAGAAAGAATCTAGGGTAAACTAAAAGCAGTTTCTCAAATTCACATCTACATCCCAGACTCCGCCCCCAAAAACTTATCTATAGTCAGGTCTAGACTTGGATTTAGGTTTATATCTGGAGAGAGCTTCTAGGAAATAGTCATCAGGGAATCGCAACAATTCTCAAAGGATACTGCCCAGGGACACTGTTATGGAGCCAGAACAACTCAAGAAAATCACCGGATACTTCATCGAAGAAGCAAGGGAACACTTAGAGACGATTACCCAAGGGCTACAAGACTTGGCGAAGACGATCGCCGACTCTGAAGCTATCCATGAATGTTACCGGGCTGCCCACTCCATCAAAGGCGGGGCGGCTATGTTGGCTTTGGAGAGTATCCGCCGCACTGCTCACCGGATGGAGGATTATTTTAAGTATCTCAAGGAAAATCCTGCCCGCCCAGATCAGTATATGGAGACTAGCTTTGGCAAGCTCAATTATGCCCTGCAAACTCAGGTCGATCGCCTTGAACAGAGTCCCGATCTCACCCTGACAGAAGCAGAAGCTAGTGACCTAATGGCAGAGGTAGAGCCAATTTTTACCGTCATGCCCGCCCACCTCGAAAAACTTGCCCACGGCACCACGGCAGCGCCGACCCCAGAACCTACCCTCAAGCCCAACTTTGCCCCCGATGCCCTCAGCAAACTCCGGGAGCTATTACAACTCTTCAAGCAACCAGATAGTCCCAGCAACCGTAGTCAGGCTCTAGAACACGCCAAGGGTCTCATCGCCCTAGGAGAACAGGCGAATTTACCAACTTGGGTGAACCTCATGCGTGCCGCCACTGCGGCGATCGACAACGCAGAAAATACCCCCAAAGTCCTAACTAGCCAAGTCATCAAAGAAATTAAACAAGCCTACGATTTAGTCGTGGCGAACCGATCTGCGGAAATTGTCCCCAGCCCCCAACTCCTTGCCCTTGCCCCCCCCGCCCCCGTCAAGGCTCCTAAACCCAAAACCACCACCGCCAAATCTTCGCCTACCCCAGAAGTTGGAGCGGCTGAACTAAATAGTCTGGCTAGTTTGTTTGATCAAGAATCTCCTGAAATGGCAGCCTCGTGGCAGGAAATTGTCCCCACTGGAGCCGAATTTAATAGCGATGATTTCCAACTCTTTGATGGAGACAGTGACCAAAACTTAGATGAGTTATTCTCTGGATTGGATGATGAAGAGGATTTGGATAATGGCTCCTATAGTAGTGAAGACATGATTTTCCTGATGGCAGAAAGTCCTCAAGTTGCTGCTACCAAACCAGCAGAACCCCTGGACAATTTCTTTGATGAACTTATGGGTGAAACAAGCGATGCTGGAGATTTCCTTGATCTGGAAGGAGATTTAGACACCGAGGGGGGAAATTTAGATATGGATCTGAGTTTTGATGAGATGTTCAATGTCGATCGCTCCCCCGAAGCTGCCACTCCTCGCCACCAGAATATTGATCATAATTCGCCTGACAACGACTTGTTATTTGCTGACCTAGATCTGAACGGAATTGATGATGTCCAGCTTGAGCAAGTTTCTCGATTAGATAGTGAGGAATACAATGCCCTCAATGATATTTTTGGGGATTCTGCCGAAGCTAGTGCCGATCCTTTTAATTTGAATGGTATTACCGAGAGTCTAGCTGGGGATAATCTAGCCGATCTAGAAGACATTTCCCCAGAAACAGAAAACTTTGATGACCTCTTTGGCAGTGAAATCGCTCCAGAATCTGACTGGGATGAGTTGGATCTATTTGCCGAGACACCTTCTTCAGAGGCGACCCTTGATGATTTCTTTGGCAGTGACGATCCGCCGGTTTCCCCTGCTCAAGCACGAGAAACTTTTACGGGGCGAGGAGCCTCCAGTCAAGATTTTGATGAACTAGAAACGATGCTGGGTTCGGGGTCGATTCTCCAAGGGGGAGGCTACGCCAACGAGCCAGCCGCCGAGGGAGGGGCTTTTGATGAGCTAGAAGCCATGCTAGATACCTCCACCAGTCGGGATGACTTTACTGATTTTGCCGACTTAGATGCGCTCCTCGAACCGGCTACTCCCCCCAAGGCGGCCCCCAAAGTTGCGGCAACTCCGGCAAAGCCTGCTGCCAAGCCCGCTACCAAGAACGACTTTGAAGAATTGGAGGGAATGCTAGAGGAAACCGAAAAAGCCATGGGCGGCGGTAGTCGCAAGGCAGATCGGCTGGTAGACCCCGGCGGTGGTGCGTCCCCAAGCAAGGGGTGTAGGGGAACAGACCATCGC
>JAAUUE010000080.1 GCA_012031635.1 Coleofasciculaceae cyanobacterium SM2_1_6
GGGCAAATATATTAGTCCTAAAGGATTTCACCCGCCGCAGGCGGGTGGAATAACCTACCAGAAGCAATCTAATTTAGAAAATGATTTAGGATCGCTATATCTAGTTATTTAGTTTACCTATGCAATTTTCCATGAACGCTGAAATGCGACTAGCATCAACTACTTAAGGACTAAATTTATGGATAATTGGCAGGCTATTTTTGCAGCCGCAACTTTTCTGGGGGTGACATTCCTACTAATTACCGAATGGGTACATATGACGATCGCTGCCTTTTTGGGAGCTTTGCTCTTGGTAGTTATCAAAATTATGACCCTCGAAGAAGCGATCGGCTATATTGCTAGAAGTTATGCCACCCTTGGTTTATTCTTTGGGGTAATGGTGATGGTCAGGGCATTTGAACCTACCCGCATTTTTGATTACCTAGGAGCGCAGATGGTGATCTTTGCCCGTGGGAAAGGAAGTCGCCTGCTCTTGGCGATCGTCGGTGTGACTACTCCCATTTGTGCTTTTTTGCCCAATGCCACCACGGTGATGCTCCTTGCCCCCTTAATCCCCCCCCATGGCGGAGATTATCGGCGTAGATTTTGTGCCGTTGCTCATCTTGATGGTGTTTGTGGCTAATAGTGCCGGATTACTAACCTTGGTGGGAGATCCAGCGACCTTCATTGTCGGGGATGCCATTAATATCAGTTTTGTAGATTATTTAACTCGCCTCAGTTTTGGGGGAGCGATCGCCATTGCCGTGATCCTCATTACCCTACCATTTTTATTTCGAGAAATTTGGCACAAGGATCTAGAAAATCTCGATCAGCTCGTTGTCCCCCAACTAAATCATCCCCGCACCCTAGTTGTTGGTGTGATCATCGCAGTCTTCGTCTTAACATTATTTGTAGTCGGGGAATCCCTACCTACGCCCATCTCTCCCGCTACGGTGGCTCTGTTGGGAGCAGGGTTAGCCCTTTTCCTTTCCCATCACAGCCGGATCGACTCCGTTAGTCATATTTTGCGGGATGTAGACTGGAGTACACTGATATTTTTTATGTCTGTCTTTGTCTTAATTGGTGGCTTACAAAAAACTGGGGTAATTGAAGGAATGTCGGGAATGCTAGCGGTGATTCTCGGTCAGAATATTGCCCTAGGATCAATTTTAATCTTACTTTTTGTCGGATTTATCTCTAGCCTCGTGCCAAATATTCCTCTGGTGGTGGCGATGGTTCCCCTGATTCAGCAATACGTGGTCACTGCTGGTCTAGCTCCAGTGAGTATCCTGGCTACCAACTTTCAAGGACAATTACCCCCGGCAGTTTTACCTCTGTTCTATGCCATGATGTATGGAGCGACCCTCGGTGGCAATGGCACGCTGGTGGGTGCGTCTTCTAATATTGTGGCAGCAGGCATTTCGGAGTTGCACGGTAAACGCATTTCTTTCAAGACTTTTTTCCTCTACGGATTCCCGATCGCCACCCTCCAACTCAGTGCCGTTGCCCTCTATCTCTACCTACGATTTTTGTTCTAGATTCTTACCCAATTTATTCTTCGCGATCGAGTTCCTAGTTCCAGATTCTCTACCCCTAATACTTAAACCAGATTTGTTAATTAAAGATATAATTACGACAGAATTATTAGTACAAAATTGGTACAAAATTCCTTTAGCTAAACCCATGAAGAGAGCCTTATTTTTAGTTAATCACCATTCCCGCCGGGGCAAGGAAACTGCCGAGATTGCTCTTCGGCGACTACAATATTTGGGGATCGAAATTGTCGAGGGTTTTACCGATCGTCCCCAGCAGTTACCAGAGATAATTAGGCAACATCAAGCCCAAGTGGATCTAGTCATTGTTGGTGGAGGCGATGGCACTCTAAATGCGGCGGCGGCGGGGCTGGTCAATACAAATTTGCCCCTAGGTATATTGCCTTTAGGGACTGCCAATGACCTCGCTCGGACCTTGGGTATTCCTGCTACTCTCCCCGAAGCCTGCCAAGTTATTGCCAATGGCGAGATTAAGCATATCGACTTGGGACGGGTAAATGACAAGTATTTTTTTAATGTGGCAAGTTTGGGATTAAGTGTGGAGATTACCCAAAACTTAACTAAGGAAGCAAAACGCAAATGGGGAGTTTTTGCCTATGCCGCAACAGCTTTGCAGGTAATTTGGCAAGCCCGTCCTTTCCGGGCAGAGATTCTCTATGGCAGGGAAGTGATCCCGGTGAAGACGATTCAGATTGCGGTGGGAAATGGGCGGTATTATGGCGGCGGGATGGTAGTAGCGGCGGATGCGGCGATCGATGACAATCGGCTAGACCTCTACAGCCTAGAAACTCAACATTGGTGGCAAATTATTCCGCTTCTGCCAGCCATGCGTCAAGGCAATCATGCCCTATGGTCTGGAGTCCGAGCAATCTCTGGACAGGAATTTGAAGTAGTGACCTCGAAGCGCCGAGCCATTAATACCGATGGTGAGATCACCACCCACACTCCCGCCAAGTTTTCGATCGTCCCAAAAGCCTTAGCAATTTTGGTTCCCCCGGCTCCTCCTGCTGTTAATCTCCCCGGAGATATTTTGGCAAAATTTACTGAATTTAGAGACTCGATCGCCCCGAAGGAGAATAAGAATATTAATCTTAGTGGGAATAAGAACATTACGAAGGAAAATCCAATGTCAACATCTGATGGGAGTAGTTGATAGAGGGCGTTAAAGGAGTATTTAAGAGAGTGTTTGATCGGGCAAACAGCGCAAAATCTGGTTAGCAATTATGGAATGGCAAAGATTACAAAAAGCCCTGAGTGTGGAGGCAGAAAAGGGGTTTCCTGACCTACAGGGAAATCAATACCGCTTTAGTGAATTTATCACCCTCACCCTAGGCAAAACTCCTAGAGGCTTAAATCCCATAGACCATAAACGCTGGATGTCGATCGCTGAAGATTTCTCCCACTATCCCCGTCTTTCTCTTATTCAAAGGCAACATCTAGTTACAGAAACCAAGCGATTTTTAACTCAGGTTGAGTACCAACTTAATCCAGATAATGTAGATAATTTAGAGGCAATTGTTGAATCTGATTCTAATTTCAGGACTGATTCAATTACTAATTCCAATACTAGTTTTCCAATCTCTATAAAACCTACTACTAACCCTAGAACTACTGGAATTTCTACTGCTAAAACTCAAACAACAACGAAAGCTGCCTTAAAAGTTACAACGCCTAAATCTGCTGCTTATCCAAATATTCCCCAATTACATCAAGCCCTCTCAGAAATACCCTCGATCGGGCAAAAGAAAAGCCAAGATTTAGCCAAGCTGGGTTTATATACTGTCCGGGATTTACTTTATTATTATCCCCGCAGCCATATTGATTATAGTAAACAGGTAAAAATTAATCAACTAATTGAAGGGGAAACCGTAACTTTGGTGGGAACAGTGAAAAGATGTAGCTGTTTTAGTAGCCCTAAAAATAAGAAATTAACGATTTTAGAAATCATTATTAAAGATGTCACAGGACAGTTGAAAATTAGTCGTTTCTTTGCCGGAAATCGCTATGGCAGTAGTGGCTGGCAACATCAACAAATGCGCCGTTATAGTGAAGGAACCATTATCGCTGCCTGTGGTTTGGTGAAGCGAGGAAAGTATGGCATTACCCTAGAAAACCCAGAATTAGAAGTTTTGGCTGCCGCCGGAGCGACGATCGAATCCCTAAAAATTGGCAGACTATTACCCGTTTATCCCCTAGCAGAAGGTGTGGGAGCCGATGTGGTGCGACTTGCCGTGGTGGCGGTGTTACCTGCAACTCAAAAAATGCTCGATCGCTTACCCGAAACTATTAGAATCCAACTGGATTTAATCCCCGCCCCTCAAGCCTTGAATCAACTCCATTTCCCCGATAGTGCCGCAGATTTAGCCGCAGCCAGAAGGCGATTAATTTTTGATGAATTCTTTTATTTACAGTTGGGATTTCTGCAAAGAAGAAGTAAATTAATTACTACAGAAACCAGTGCTATTCTTTCCCCCCAAGGCTATTTAATTGATAGTTTTTATAAACTTCTGCCCTTTAGTTTAACCAAGGCTCAACAGCGAGTGATTGGGGAAATTATCGGAGATTTAGAGAAATCTACCCCCATGAATCGGTTGGTGCAAGGAGATGTGGGCGCAGGAAAAACCGTAGTTGCGGTAGTAGCAATTCTCGCCGCCATTCAATCAGGATACCAAGCCGCCTTAATGGCTCCCACGGAAGTTTTAGCAGAGCAACATTATCGCAAATTAGTTTCTTGGTTTAACCTCTTACATTTACCCGTGGAGTTGCTGACCGGCTCTACGAAAATTGCCAAAAGAAGAAAGATTCATGGGGAATTAGCCACCGGAGAAATCCCCTTATTAGTAGGAACCCATGCCTTAATTCAAGATAAGGTCAACTTTCATAAATTGGGCTTAGTTGTGATTGATGAACAGCACCGCTTTGGGGTCGGGCAACGGGCCAGATTGCAACAAAAAGGTGAATCTCCCCACGTTTTGACCATGACCGCCACCCCCATTCCCCGGACTTTGGCTTTGACCATGCACGGGGATTTAGATGTGAGCCAAATTGATGAATTACCACCGGGCAGACAGGAAATTCAAACCACCGTTCTGGGTAGTAAAGACCGCCAGCAAGCTTATGATTTGATCCGGCGGGAAGTTGCCCAAGGGAGACAGGTTTATATTGTCCTGCCTTTAGTAGAAGAGTCGGAAAAGTTGGATCTGCGATCGGCGATCGAGGAACATCAACATCTCTCAGAAAAAATCTTTCCTCAGTTCTCCGTCGGCTTACTCCACGGCCGGATGACCAGTGCCGACAAGGATGAAGTATTAACTAAATTTCGGGATAATCAAGTCCAGATTATTGTATCTACCACGGTGATCGAGGTGGGGGTGGATGTGCCGAACGCTACAGTGATGCTGATCGAAAATGCCGAGCGCTTTGGCTTATCCCAACTCCATCAACTCCGGGGACGGGTGGGGCGGGGTTCCCAACAATCCTACTGCCTGTTAATGAGCAGTTCCCAAGCAGACACCGCCAAGCAGAGATTAAGTGTCTTGGCTCAATCTCAGGATGGTTTCTTTATCTCAGAAATGGATCTGCGCTTTCGGGGTCCCGGGGAGGTGTTGGGTAGTAGACAGTCGGGGCTGGCGGATTTTGCCCTAGCGAGTTTGGTCGAGGATCAAGATGTGCTACTTCTTGCCCGGGAGGCGGCAGAGAAAATCATGTTAGCTGATCCAAGTTTGGCTAGTCTGCCCTTGGTGAAACAGGAGTTAGACGATCGCTACCAAAAACTCATGGGTGGAGCCATTTTAACTTGAGAGAAATTACGCAGATAAATGAGGCGTTGCTGAATTCAAGTATGCAGACTAACAAATTCCAGATTCTACAGAGTGCTCTTGAGAGTTGGCTCCAAAACAAGTTTAGACTTCATGCTGCAACTCCTGAAACTCCAAAACTTTGGCATATAGACTTGCTACAGATTCTTGCCCAAGAAGCTCTTCCTTAAGTTCTAGGTAGTCTCCACTTCCTGAATTACAAGCCGCCCAGAATCTAGTAACCTTTGATGGCTCCATATTCATAAACAAAACACGTAATCCTTCCTGTAAAACTTGTTGCTCATTCTTGACTTTGATCATCACCATTTACCTCCAATACGAAATCAACTGGATTCACTACTTTCAGCACTAATTTTGCACACCGATTAATTAGTCGCTTGTCACAAGTACTGAAGAAGCAACTAAACTGACTATCCCTGACTCTATCATCTGTAAAATTATGACAACGGCTTGTGATTCCAGAAAAATTTTAGGCTGTGTTTGATCGTCAAATGGGCGATTATAAGCACTAGTGTCTAAATATACTTTTATCATGCTGTTGTGTTATGTAACATACCTTTCTAATTACATCTTGAATTATTGTCCCATCTGGTCGTTCATTACTTTAATCGAAGATCCAGATAAACCTAAATTGTGCATCCCAAATGTCAGTAACTCAGCCCTAAAGAGACTGAGCTTGTAAGAGAAATCAACCAAGCTATACTGACCAGCCTAAGTCTTAATGGTTCGACTCCTTTCGGCTCCGCTCAAGGCGAGTCGTTCACCGTAAACTGACTACGTTTTGAGAGTCATGACACCTTGGAATGCGTAGCTAGTTCCCTGCTCTGTCATCTGCAATTAAACAGTTCTAAAGTCACTGGAACAGTGTTGCAGGTCTAAAAAGCTCTGAAAACATTGGCGAAGCTAACATTACCCCGCAAGGGAGAAAACCAAAATGTCAAATTATACTTTCGTACTAGATACCAATAAAAAGCCACTAGAGCCAATCCACCCCGGCGAAGCAAGATTATTGCTGAAGCAAGGAAAAGCTGCGGTATTTAGGCTTTACCCATTCACTATCATTCTCAAAGAGAAGGTTCCAGAGATTCCAGAAACCCTAAGCCTGAAGATTGATCCCGGCTCTAAAACCACCGGGATTGCCTTGCTACAAAACAACAAAGTTATCTTTTGTGCTGAGTTAACCCACCGGGGACAAGCTATCAAAGCATCTCTAGAATCCCGCCGTGCTTTACGCCGGAGTAGAAGGAGTCGCCATACTCGCTATCGGCAGCCGAGATTCCTGAATCGAACTAAACCCAAGGGTTGGTTAGCTCCTGGCTTGCAACATCGGGTAGAAACTACTTTGACTTGGGTAAAGAAACTGATTCGACTTGCTCCCATTAGCTCCATATCTCAAGAGCTAGTTAAGTTTGACTTGCAGAAGATGGAAAACCCTGAAATCGTTGGGGTTGAATATCAGCAAGGGGAATTACTCGGTTACGAGGTTCGTGAATATCTCCTGAATAAATGGGATAGAAAATGCTCTTACTGTGGGGTTAAAAATATTCCACTACAAGTTGAGCATATTCACCCCAAAGCTAAAGGGGGAACTAATCGGATTTCTAATCTTTGCCTAGCTTGCGAGAAGTGTAATCAGCAAAAAGGGACTCAATTAATTGAGCAGTTCCTAGCCAAGAAACCAGAAGTCTTAAAGCGGGTATTAGCCCAAGCTAAGAAACCTCTGAAAGATGCGGCGGCGGTCAATGCAACCCGATGGGGCTTATTCAACCAACTAAAAGCTACGGGATTGCCTATTAATAAGGGGTCTGGTGGTCTAACTAAATTTAACCGAGCTAGATTAAACCTCCCTAAATCTCACTGGATAGATGCTGCTTGCGTAGGCAAGATTGACGAGCTAAAACTGCTAACTAACAAGCCTTTGTTAATTAAAGCCACTGGACACGGGACAAGGCAAATGTGTAGAACTGACAAATTTGGCTTTCCATCTCGCTATGTGCCGCGATTTAAGTTTGTTAAAGGGTTCCAGACTGGTGACGTTGTGAAAGCGGCTGTGACTAGTGGGAAGAAAATCGGTAATTATGCCGGGCGTGTAGCTGTCAGGTCTAGCGGCTCGTTTAATATTTCTGCCTCAGAACTGGTGCAAGGAATTAGCCACAAATATTGTCAAATTATTCATAAAAAAGATGGTTATAGCTATGGATTTTAAGACCACGGGGAATAAATTCCCACGAGCGGTCACTGAGCTTTTGTTGAAGTGGCTGAAGCCACTGAGTTTCCAACTTACCGAGGTTCTTCTATGAAAGTTGAACTGCAAAACATTACGAAAACATTTGGTCAGGCGATCGCCAATGATGGGGTGTCCTTAACTGTGGAGGCGGGGAGCATTCATGGGCTTTTGGGGGAGAATGGGGCCGGGAAAAGTACCCTTGTGAAAATCCTCAGTGGTTTTATTAGTAGGGATGAGGGATTGCTGCTCTTGGATGGGAAACCTGTAGTAGTGAAAACTCCAGAGGCGGCGATCGCTGCGGGGATCGGGATGCTCCACCAAGACCCCCTAGATTTTCCGCCCTTGTCGGTACTGGATAATTTCATGGTTGGTAAGCAATCTAGACGATGGCTAGTTTCACCACGGGAGGCAGCACGGCAATTTCAGGAATTATCTACTCAGTTTGGGTTTAATCTGCCCCTGCGGGAAACCCTAGGCAATCTCACGGTGGGGGAACGGCAGCAGATCGAAATTCTCCGGTTAATTTCCTTGGGCGTGAATACCCTGATTCTGGATGAACCAACGACGGGGGTTTCGGCTAGCCAGAAGGAGGCTCTGTTTGCGGCAGCAAAAAAATTAGCGGCGGCGGGGAAATCGGTGATTTTTGTCTCCCATAAACTAGAAGATGTGGATTTGTTGTGCGATCGAGTGACGGTGATGCGTCAAGGCAGAGTCGTGGGCTCCGCAGAAATTCCCTGTCCGGCAAGTCAATTGGTATCCCTGATGTTTGAGAAGGAACTAGCCGCCCCCCATAAACCAGCCATGACTGCCTCTAGCCAAACTCCCGTGGGCTTATCCCTGAAAAATATCCTCGTCAAGGACGATCGCCTCGAAGTCTCCATTCCCAATTTAGAAATCTATCAAGGAGAAATTATAGGCTTGGCAGGTTTGGAAGGCAGTGGGCAACGATTATTCACTCTTTTGTGTGCGGGGTTGCGATCGGCTACTGCTGGTCAGGTAGAAATTCAAGGTGTGGATTTAACCCATCGTCCCTATCGTTACTATCTGCGTCAAGGGGTGGGCTATCTCCCCGCCGATCGCCTTGCAGAGGGACTAGTCCGGGAGTTATCAATTCAAGATCATGTCACTCTCCGCCAAGGAAAGGATCAATTTTTTATCAACGGCAGAGCGATGCTCCAGCAAACTCAGGCAGCCATTAGCTTTTTCAATATCCGAGGGAAACCCAACAGCAAAGTAGAGCGGCTATCGGGGGGCAATCAACAACGAACCCAACTGGCTCTGTTACCCAAAACCCTAAATTTATTACTCATGGAACACCCCACCAGAGGTTTAGATATTGAGTCTTCCCTGTGGGTGTGGCAGCAGTTGGTGGCTCGGTGCGAAACTGGAACAACCATTATATTTACTTCTGCGGATTTAGATGAGATTATGCAATATAGCGATCGCATTCTGGTGTTTAGCGGTGGCAAAGTCTCGGCTCCTATTCCTGTGCGGGAGATTACCGCTCTGCAATTGGGGGAAGCGATCGGTGGCAAAATCTAGGTAAGGTGGGCATTGCCTCGGTAATTACTTCGGTCTCGGTGGCTGGATCAGAGTGATCGGCGGCAAAATTTTAGGTGTAAGGTGGGCATTGCCCACCCTACTTAAGAGGAAAAAAATTGATGTAAGAAAAGTGAGAGGCAAGACATGGATACTGGGGAACGGGTGCTGGAAGCCTTGAGGAAATATTGGGGTTATGACCAGTTTCGATCGCCCCAAGGAGAAGTAATCCAGAGTTTAATCTCCGGGCGGGATGCATTGATTGTCATGCCCACGGGGGGTGGGAAATCCCTTTGTTTTCAGTTGCCAGCCCTGCTCCAGTCTGGATTAACCTTGGTGGTGTCGCCCCTAGTTGCCCTAATGGAAAACCAAGTCCAAGAACTACGATCGAAAGCCTTACCTGCGGCTACCCTCCATAGTGAACTGCCCCCAGCCCAGAAAAAACAAATCTACCACGCCCTAACCCAGCAAAAACTCCGCCTGCTGTATCTTTCGCCAGAAACTCTCCTCAGTAACCAAGTCTGGGAAATTTTAAGCCAACCAGAAATTATGATTAACGGTTTGATCCTCGATGAAGCCCACTGTTTGGTGCAATGGGGAGATACTTTTCGTCCTGCCTATCGCCGTTTGGGAGCCGTGCGATCGAGCCTCTTGGCAAAAAAGTTAAACAAAAGCCCTTTAGCGATCGCTGCTTTCACCGCCACCGCCGATCCCCACGCCCAACAACAACTCAAGTCAGTCCTCGGTCTAGAGCAACCCCAAGAATTTCTTCTCAATCCCTACCGCTCCAATCTCCACCTCCAAGTCCAAACCCTCTGGACTCCCCGGGGACGTAGGGAGAAAACTTTGCAGTTTATCAAAACTCAGGGGCAGAAATCCGGCTTAGTCTATGTGCGTTCCCGCCGGGATAGTGAAGAGTTGAGCCAATGGTTCCAAGAGTTGGGGTACAAGGCTCATCCTTACCATGCCGGGCTGGGGGCAATGCAACGTCGGGCGATCGAGGTTCAATGGCTAACAGATAAAATTCAATTTGTGGTGTGTACCAGTGCCTTTGGCATGGGGATCAATAAACCCGATGTCCGGTGGGTAGTGCATTATCAGGCTCCGCAACTGCTGTCGGAATACATCCAAGAAGTGGGGCGGGGTGGTCGGGATGGCAAACCTGCTCAGGCTCTAACTTTGGTGAGTGAACCCACGGGCTGGCTAGAGCCAAGCGACAAGCAACGTCAAGAATTTTTTGCGGCGCAAACCCAGAAGCAATACCAAAAAGCCGCCCAGTTTGCCCAAAAGTTACCTCTCAAAGGCTCGATCGCTGAAGTAACTAAGGGAAATCCAGAAGGAGCGATCGCCCTTGGTCTCCTCCACAGCATCGGCGCTCTGACTTGGCAAAACCCCTTCACCTACCAACGCCAAGCCAAAATCAACCCCCAAGCATGGCAACAACTCCAACAAACCCAGCAACAAATCCCCCTGCTCATGCAGCGATACCTCAGGATCAAAACCTGTCGTTGGCAATTTCTCCTTGAAAACTTCGGCTTCGATCGAGATGCTCAGGGAATGCGCTGTGGGCATTGTGATAATTGTCAAAAATAATTATCAAAAATAATTATCAAAAAAATAACTGATCCGCAGCGATCGCTAATCTTTAGAAATTTGGGGATTTACCCCAAGAGATTATGCTAAATTCTACAAAACAATAAAACACGGCATGATTTTCTATGGCAACTTCCACCCCCCAACCAGCCTTACTCGTGCTTGCAGATGGCACTACCTATCAGGGTTTTTCCTTTGGAGCCACCGGGACAAGTATCGGTGAGGTCGTATTCAATACAGGGATGACTGGCTACCAAGAGGTCTTAACTGACCCCAGCTATTGTGGGCAAATCGTGACTTTTACTTATCCAGAATTGGGCAATACTGGTGTGAACTCGGAAGATGAGGAATCAACTCGCCCTCAGGTCAAAGGAGCGATCGCCCGGAACATCACTGCCAAACCCAGCAACTGGCGATCGACCCAATCCCTTCCCGATTATCTCGCTCAACACCATGTAGTCGGCATCTACGGTCTGGATACCCGTTCCCTCACCCGCAAGCTCCGCTCCTCTGGGGCTATGAATGGGGGCATTTCCACAGAAGTTACTGACCCCGGCGATCTCTTAAAACTTGTGCAGGCAGCTCCGAGTATGGCAGGACTCAATTTAGTGAAAGAAGTTACCACCAAAGAAACCTACACCTGGACGGAAGTTACTACCAAAGAATGGGAATTTCATCCCGCAGCCGTGGCTCAAGGAGAGCCAGAATTTACAGTGGTGGCGATCGACTTTGGTCTAAAAAGAAATATCCTGCGTCGCCTTGCCAGCTATGGTTGTCGGGTCATTGTCGTCCCGGCGGATACCAGCCCCGAAGAAATCCTCGCCCACAATCCTGATGGGATTTTCCTCTCCAATGGCCCCGGCGATCCCTCGGCAGTGCAGGAAGGGATCACTACCACCCAAACTTTACTAGAGAAAAAACTCCCCACCTTTGGGATTTGCATGGGGCATCAAATTTTGGGTTTATCCCTAGGGGCAGAAACCTTTAAGCTCAAGTTTGGACACCGGGGATTGAACCAACCAGCCGGATTGTCTCAGAAAGTGGAAATCACCAGCCAAAATCATGGTTTTGCGGTCACGGAAGCATCCTTGGGGGCGGAGGTGGAAATTACCCATCTCAACCTGAACGATCGTACCGTCGCCGGACTCAAACACAAAACCTTACCCTTTTTCTCAGTACAGTATCATCCCGAAGCCAGCCCCGGCCCCCACGATGCAGATTATCTCTTTGAGCAGTTTGTCCAACAGATACGCCAAAGCAAAAATTCCTAAAGACACATTTTCCTGACAGAACAGGGACTTACTTCTCCTGTGAGAACGAAGGGCTAGCACAAGGGGCTTAAGCCCCTTGCCTGTTAGAATCCAGATACTTGCCTGCTACCAACCAGAAAAGCTCTGTTGTATTATGTCTAATTAAGCTAGGAGAGAATCCAATTTTCCTCTGGCATCTAGGGTGTGCAGGTCATCACAACCACCAATGTGTTGGTCATTAATAAAAATTTGCGGTAAACTCCGCCGTCCCTTCGATCGCCCCGCCATGACATCCCGGGCCTCTTCATCACCATCAATGCAGTATTCCTGATAACTGACCCCTTTTTTATCCAGTAACCCCTTTGCCCGAATACAGAAGGGACAACGGCTCCAAGTGTAAATTTCTACATTAGCTGCCATAGAATTCTCAATACCATTGAATATTTTTACAATCGAACTAAGTTTCATTCTAGGGCTGTTAAAGATTATTGTTAAGATTTTTATTGATATTTTTACAGGAATTAAGCGAAATAGTCTGACTTCTGCAATTTGCCCGCAGAATTTAGCAGAATTTATCTATAATGTTTGCGTAACTGGTTTCCTGCATAAATTATGTTGGCTGCTTTCCCCGGGGGAACAATGTGCTCTCTAGAATTCCCTCTCTAGATTGATATGCCGATCGATTCTGGAGTGAGTACAATTTAAGGAAAATCTCCGGTAATATTTAAATAACAGGATAAATAGTTTTTGAGTAACATCTAAGTAATGCTTAACTATCCGGTTCGTTGCCATAAATTACGGATAAAATTAATACAGTTAGGGTTGGTGAATTTATGGAATGGCTCAGGTCTTGTTGTTATCTCAGAAAGCTAACTCAAGGCTACCTACCTAAACTCTCTCAGCCCGCTCAATCTTTCTGAAATCCCAACCCAAAGCAAGATCATGTCTAATACTCAAAACCTATTTACAATTCACTTCTGGGGCGTACGGGGCAGTATTGCATGTCCGGGACCAGAAACCGTCCGGTATGGCGGCAACACTCCTTGTATTGAAATGCGGGTCGGGGGGAAGCGGCTGATCTTTGATGGTGGCACAGGACTGAGGGTTTTGGGGCAATCTCTACTTTCCCAGATGCCTGTGGAGGCGCATATGTTTTTTACCCACTCCCACTGGGATCACATCCAAGGTTTTCCGTTCTTCACTCCAGCGTTTATTAAGGGAAACTGCTTCCATATCCACGGCACTGTCGCTCCCAACAAAGCCACCATCAAGCAGCGGCTCAATGACCAAATGCTCCACCCCAATTTCCCAGTTCCCCTACAAATTATGGGCGCAGATTTGAAATTCTATGATATTGCGGTGGGGGAAAAGCTAGAAATCGATGATGTGGTGATCGAAAATTCTCGGTTAAATCATCCCGGTGAAGCGGTGGGTTATCGGGTGAGTTGGCGGGGATGTACGGCGGCTTATATTACAGATACGGAGCATTTTGCTGACCATCTAGACAAGAGTGTTCTATACTTAGCCGAAAATGCTGATGTCATGATTTATGACGCTACTTACACTGATGCGGAGTACAACTCCCCCATGAGTCCCAAGGTGGGCTGGGGTCACTCCACTTGGCAGGAAGCGGTGAAAGTTGCCAAGGCAGCGAAGGTGAAAAAGTTAGTGATTTTCCATCATGATCCCCTCCATAATGACGATTTTCTCGATCGAGTAGGTGAAGAAGCTGCCCAGCAATTTCCAGAAACCATCATGGCAAGAGAAGGGCTGTCGGTACAGCTAGTCCCAGCAATGATTACCGAGCAGCAGCCCAGCCAATAGGAAGATTTTGAAAGGGTTACTGGTAGCTACGATGGCTTGATTGAAGATCACCGCTTTATCCAACAGGGTATGCTTTGATTAGCCCAGATTCTTTTCAAGTATCGTCTTAGGGAGAAGCCGGAATTTCTACAACAACTCTAGTGCCATGGGGCAGAACAGGGTGAAGAGATAGGGAACCGTCGTGACCTTGGACAATGATTTGGTAGCTTACTGCCATACCCAATCCAGTTCCTTTCCCTACAGGCTTGGTAGTGAAAAAGGGATCAAAAACTTGTTCTTGGAGTTCGGGGGGAATTCCGGCGGCATTGTCAGCGATCGCAATCTGGAGACGATTATGGGGGGGTGAGGGCGGTGGTAATTTCAATTTCTCCCTGCCAATCAGCTTCCGGAGTAGCGGCTGCGTATTCTTCTAAGGCATCGAGGGCATTGGTGAAAATATTCATGAAGACCTGACTGATTTGTCCGGCATTACACTTGATTGGGGGCAGATCTGCATAGTTTTTCTTGATATGAATTGATTTATGAATTGATTTATGAATTGAGGTATTAGTCAGCAAATTGATTGATGGCTCAGTAGAGGGATTTGATGAATTGATTAATTTGCTCTCTTGACCATCTGCTTGCATAAGTCTGTGCTGCAATAAGACAAGAGTGCTGTCAAGGCTCTGGTGTACATCTATAGCTTTTAAGGTAGATTCTCCCAGACGAGAAAAGGTTTTCAGGGATTCAACAATGATCTTGATCCGCTCAGTTCCCTTCTGCATGGAGGCAAAAAGTTTGGGTAAATCTGCTTCGATGAAAGCAATATCAATGTCTTCGATCGATTCCTTCAAGAATTGGAAATTTTGGGGAGAGTTGGCTAATTGCTCTGGGGAAAATTGGTGTTGATAAACCTTAGCTATTTGCAGGAGTTGGTTAGAGGATGTCTGAAAAGGGTAGTGCCAAAAAGAAAAAGAAGGATTAAGCTCGAAAATAAACTAATCCTTCAACAAAAATTATGTCACTATCATACCCAACAGACATGACAGATGCACAATGGGAATT
>JAAUUE010000081.1 GCA_012031635.1 Coleofasciculaceae cyanobacterium SM2_1_6
TAAGAGGAAAGTCCCTCTCCCTAGGGAGAGGGATTTAGGGTGAGGGTCATGATTCACGCAAGAGGTCTATTCTCGATCGTTATATACTCCCTAATATTTCCCAAAAATCTACATCTAATAAATCCTCAATCTCGTAACTAAATTGCCACGAATCAGGAAACTCTACCAAAGGATAGTCTTTATTTACCCGCTTCCTTGCTAATCTCCATGCCTCCGAAAAACTCTGTAGCCAAATAGATTTGAGACTAGGAGATTGAGTAATTAGGATCTCTAGCTCTAGGCGCTGGTTCCGAATAGTTCTTACCCAACCATTAAATTCTTGGGGCAGATCAACATAAATTCGTTTTAAGAGATGCTCTAGTAAAACTGTCAAGCGGCTAAGTAACTCTCTTCTCTGGGATGCACCCAAGCTATTAATCTCCTCAATTAAATTTTCTAAGTCTAAGCTCTCAAACTCCCTAGCTTTCAACTTGTCAGCAATATCCTCAATCCAAGCTAGAAAGTCTTGATCATATAAGGTTTTTTTGGCGATCGCAGGTTTAGTCATAGGGGTTTAGATTGTTATTAGGCTTCTTCGGGGTCAATACCCAAAGCCCTGAGTTTGGCAGCAAGTCTGGCAGCTTTTTCCTCAGCTTGGGTTGCTTTTTCTTCAGCTTGGACGGCTCTTTCTGCCCCCGTCAGGAGCAAGTTCCCCGCCTCATCCCACCATCGTAACCAAGAAATCCCCTGCTCCTCCCTAATCCCTAGCTCTACCCCCAGAGGTGAAATTGAGTAATGGTGACGATCGTTCATTGCCAACAGTTCATAGCTACCATCAACTAAGTGATAAACTTCCAAAAGAGTTTTCCTAGGTTCAAAAATTGCATAGAAAGGGATGCGAATAGCCTGTTCATAAACCCAAAACTTGCCAACTTGATTGCCCAGCCCCGGCGGGGTGCGGTCGCGTTCCTCGGCTCCATTCCCAGAAACAAACTCAATGGCAATCAAAGGAGCCACAACTTCTTGCCATAGCACGTACGATCGCCGATATTCCCCATCAAGGAGAGGTGGAACATGGGGAACATAAAACCAATCAGGAGCCTCGGCTCCCTTTTCTGCTGGATTAGTTAAACGCCAATAAATACCGCTATCTTGACCAATACAGTAACAGCCATCAGGATGTAGTTTTTGTAAAACTGGTTCAAGGGAACTAGTCAAAATGATACTTTGGGGGTGTTCCTGAAAATTCTTCACAAAAGTGCCGTCAGATTCTGGCAGTTGCCGATGGTCGGGAAGGGAATTTTTTGGTCTATCAGTGGTTTTGAGAGTTGGGGGATCAGGCAAAATCAATGCTTCAGGGCTTTCCATAATCATTCCCAAGAATCCATTGTCTGAGATTTAACGTCAAGTTTAGCGGCAGAAGTTGCTGATAAACCAGAAAATGAGGAAAGTCACCACACTGGCAAACTCATCGGGGCGAATCCGTAACAAGGCTAATTGGGAAGAAAACCCCGCCCCGCCCACACTGCCTAATACCAAACCCACAATTAAGGCAACGAGGGCGATCCCCACTGCCCGCCCAAATTTATTTTCCTTGCGGTTAATAAAATAAATACTTGCCCCAAAGCCAAGGGCGATCGCTAGGGAGAGAAGAGAACTGCCCCCCGGATAAAAAATTATGCCCCCAGTTAGCACCAAGAAAGTAATGCTACTCACCATTAATTCCTTGGGGTTGGGCTTGTCCCACAGGCGCTGGAGCCACAGGGGGCGTTTGTTGGCTGGAAAAGTAAGATTTGGCTCGATCGACTCTAGATTTTTTTCTGGGAACCGGATCACATCGGGAACTTTAATTCTTCCCTCTTGGCGCATCCGCAAGCGTTCCATAATAATCGCATCGTAGGCGGCTTCGATGAGTTCGATCGTAGGCTGATCGCCGTTATACTGCTGTAACAAGCGATTTTTTGCCTCTTGAATTTCATCAAAGGTCGCATCCGTTTCCACTCCCAGTTGTTCATAGGGACTCTGACTACTCATTTTCAACCTCCCAATCATTCCCTCTCATTTTCCAACAGCAAACATCAAACTACATAATCTTAAACGTAACATCAAGCTATGTACTATCTTAGTTCATTAACTCTAATTAAGATATTCTAACTTTCTTAGAGATCAGGAGATACTTTGCACAGTTTTACTCTGCACTAAAACTCCAAACCCACCCAAACCGTGGGGATCAATTAATTGATGGAGGGTCTGGCGGCGCTGCATGATCTGAATCAATTCTTGGGGAGTCGCCAGAGGATCACCAGAAGTTGAGCTAGAGAGGGCAGCTAGGCGATCGCCCAAGCCCAATTCCATTAAAAATAAACCTTGCTTGGTTAATGCCTCAGACTCTAACCCCAAGAGTTTCCCCTGTTGTTGGAGGGCGGTGAAGTTGACATGGGCGGTGATATCTTGCTGCCCGACATGGATGTAGGGATTGGCGTGGTGGCGGTGGCGGTAGTAGCACTGGAGTGTGCCTTGATTGCGTCCGGGGCTGTAGTAGCGATCGCCCTCGTAGCCATAATCAATGGTGATTACATAACCTCTTTGTAATTTCCCCGCCACGATCGTCAGCCAATCCAGAGCCGCCAGATTCACCTCACTCCGATAGCCTTCTGGATAGTTGGTAATTTTGATCCCTGTAAGTTGCCAATAATCTTGGAGCCGGGGCGTAGAAATTTCCCCCACAACTTCCCGAAATTCTCCTGCGGCGGCGGTGACATAAATTTCCCGGAGTTCCCCCGCCTCGATCGTCCACAGATGCACCGGAAAGGCATCGACCAATTCGTTAGAAAAACAACAGCCCACTAGGGAATTTTCCGGAATTTCCTCCCAGCTACACCAGCGCACTTTTGAGATGATTTCCGCCCATGATTCTAGGTTTTGTTGCTGCTGTTTAATTAAGGCCGGCGATTTTTCGATAATTAAGTACTCTAATACTCCAAACAATTCTGGATGTTCCCTTTGGAGATAGCGCAACATATCGATCGCTATTAATCCCTGTCCTGCCCCCATTTCCACTAGCTGCCAAGGCTCAGGTCTGCCCATGATCTCCCACAACTCAGACAATTGTTTTCCCAGCAGTTCCCCAAAGTCTGCCCCCAAGTGCGGCGCAGTAAAAAAATCGCCTCGATCGCCAATATTCACTCTCCCTGTGGCGTAGTAACCGTGCTGGGGATGGTAGAGAGCCAAATCCATATATGCAGCAAAAGTAATCCGGTGCTGGGGACTTTGTTGAATTTGCTGGTAAATAATTTCTGAGATCATAAAAAAGGATGGGAGTTCTGAGAATCTTCAATCTTCAAAGATATGCAATCTAACAGTAATCTAAGAATCTTCAATCTAAAGGTCTTCAATCCTAAAGAACTCAACCCTGGTGATTATTGGCAATTAATTGTTCGAGGATCACTGCCAAGCGTTCCGCACTATCATCGATCGCCAGAGCCTGCATCGCCTTCTTCATCACCTGTAATTTATCGGGATTTTGAATCAGGTCAAGAACTTGAGCTTCCAAAAAAGTTGGGGTCAGGTCTGCTTGGCGAAACAGCAAAGCAGCCCCATTTTCAGCAAAGATTTTGGCATTAAAACTCTGGTGATCTTCGGCAGCGTAGGGATAGGGGATCAGGATCGCCGGAGTTCCCGTGACGGCTAGTTCCGTGAGGGAGCCAGAACCCGCCCGACTAATGGCTAAATCTGCCCGTTGAAAGAGAGCCGCCATGTCATCAAAGAAAGGAAGTTGGAGGTAATGGGGATGGGAAAAACTCCCAGTGTCAGAGTCTGTGTCTCCTGTGAGGTGGACAAGCCAAGCCCCCGCCGCCACCCAAGCCGGAGCGCACTGCCGGATCAACTTATTCACGGCGATCGCCCCCTGAGAGCCACCAACCACCACAATTAAGGTCACATCCCCAGGCATCGGTGTAGAGATTGGTAAAGTTAGGGGCTGGGGAGAGCGAAAGGTAGCCCGGACTGGAGTCCCCACGATCGTCGTCTTGCCCACGGGCAAATATTTGGCTGCCGCCCCAAACCCTAGAGCGACGGTATCACAAAACCGACTACACCAACGAGTCACCTTCCCCGGAATTGCGTTAGATTCATGGAGAACTACTGGCATTCCTAAGGATTTTGCCGCTAAGATAGCAGGGGCAGCAATGTACCCCCCCGTTGTAAACAAGCCGACAAAATTTCCCTGATGTAGCAGCTTGCGGACTTGAAAAATCGCTGTAATCAGTCCGGCGAAGATACGAAAGTATTGAACACTGGATTTGAGGCTCAATTTACCTTGGAAACCACCCACGGAGATCTGATGCAGGGGATATTGGCGGGGAACCAATTCCTGCTCCAGTCGATCGGGAACGCCTAACCACTCAATTTGGTATTCTGGTAACTGTTCAGCGACAGCGATCGCCGGAAATAAATGCCCCCCAGTCCCACTAGCTGCAATTAGCAGTTTCTTTGGTAAATTATTCATTTAGGAAAATAAAAATGCACAACTCTGTTCAACTCTCCCTCAAGTCTTCCTTACGTTGGTCTTGGTTACTATTAATTACCCTAGGGATGAATGTAGGCGTGAATACTTTGACCATAGGGAGTGCTGCTGGAGAAACCTTGCCGCCTCAACCACTCAATTTTTCTCTAGAGAATTTCCCTAGCTCTGTTCCAGAAGTTAACCTCGCCTCTACCAGAGAAACTGTACCCCCAGAACTAAGTACAATCTTATCGCAAGTAGACACGGCAGCCAATAACCGAGAACTGAACCAGTTAATGCTGTTTTACACTGCTAGTTTCACCAATTCTGACGATCTGAACCGTGAGCAGATGCTGAAAGCCTTGGAAGACCTGTGGAAACGATATCCTAATTTGACCTACCGCACAGAAATTCAGTCTTGGGAGCGACGACCCGGCGGCTTTTTGATCGAGACTGTCACCACTATTACCGGAATGACTGAAGAAGATGGTACTCCCGTGAAATTTCAGTCAGTGCTGCGCTCTAGACAGGTGATTGATAATTTGCGGATTAGTAGCCAAGAAATTTTGGCTGAAAGAACCCAAACATCCTTGGGGAATAATCCTCCAACGGTGACGATTAATTTGCCAGAGCAGGTACAGGTAGGACAACGGTATAGCTTTGATGCGATCGTCCAAGAACCCCTCGGCGATGATCTCCTCTTGGGCACTGCCCTCGAAGAACCCGTAAGTAGCGATCGCTACCTCAACCCCACTAACCTAGAACTCAATCTTCTCCAATCCGGGGGCATATTTCGAGTCGGACGGGCGCCCCTTCGTCCAGAGTCTCGCTGGATTTCTGCTGTCTTAATTAGAGGTAGCGGGACGACAGTGATTACCCAGCGCCTCCGAGTTGTGGATTAAAAGCTAAAAGTTCATCCCTTAAGCTAGCGTGAGTTCAGGATAGGAAGTATCCCTGTTGCTAATTTGCACAAGTCATAACCATCATCGCTGGCTGAGCGGAGTCGAAGCCAAAATCTAATGCTCGATCTCTAGGTTCAAAACATACTGCCCTAAGCATATGCTTTCTGTCCACATTTCGTACTCTAAACGGAGGTGACTAGGCAGGGGATGCCCCTTAATTAACAGGTTCCGAGTATAGTTTCTTAGGCGAAAGGATTCATAGCCCTTGAGATCATCACTCTGTAACCAATAGCGGCTCACTCCATACACTCCCCGTTCCCAAAAATGTCGGTAACTCAATTTTCCGCCGCCCTGCATCGTCATCACCAAGCGGTAGGGAGATACCTCCAGCCAGAGGAGTCGGGGACTAGGCTCGGCATCAGCCACAGCCGCTTGGACATCAACAGGCTCTGGGGTTGGTTCCCAGTTAGGTAGGGTAGAAGCGCTCAGGAGTAGATGGAATCTCTCTTTGTCTTTCTGATAGACAGTTGCAGAGGTCTCCACGGTCGAGAAGAGGCTAGAATCAACAGCCGATAAAGAGATAGATACGGGCAGACGGTGATGCGTCAGCATAAAAGTCAGGTTTTAATTATCAACAAATTTACTCTAGCCTAGAACCCTGTGATCTGGATCATAATTAGTAGGTAATTTTTAACTAAATATTTTGTGATCTAGGGCTTGCTATTAGATGGTAGTTATGGATATAATAGTTAACGCTGAAGTAAACTAAGTAATTCAGTAGGCAATCCTCAGTAGCTCAGTGGTAGAGCGATCGACTGTTAATCGATTGGTCGCTGGTTCGAATCCGGCCTGGGGAGTTAAAAAAAATAAGTTTGTGTGCCAGACTAGGAAAATCACCAAAAAGATAGGATACGGAGAGTATGCCCTTATCCTTGGTGAAATCTATCATCTAGGGCTATAAATTTGTAGTTCTGGAGCTAGCGGGAACATGACTAGGATTTGATCGATCGATCGCCCGGAGACAAAAATGGCAAAGCGTTATCTGTCTGCGGCTATTACGCTGTTTGTTTTAGTCTTTCTTAGCAAAAATATCTACGAACACTGGCAGGATTTGGCTGGGATTAAACTAACCCTTGGAGGTTGGGGGTTATTGGCGATCGCTACCCTCATTATCCTCTCTGCTCACTGTTGGGCTGGCTATCTATGGTGGCAGACCTTAAAATTTCTTCAGCAAAATCTCCCACTCCGAGAAATTCTTCCCCTTTATCTCAAAACCAATGTTGCTAAGTACGTTCCGGGGAATATCTGGCACTACTACGGACGCATCTCCGCTATCACTAATCAAGGGGGAACTATGACCGTCGCCACCATCAGTGTCCTCCTTGAACCCCTAATGATGGCAGCAGCAGCTTTAATTATTGTCTTGTTAAATTTGCCCAAAGACTTCTGGGGTTTGGCTCTCCTTGGTTTGGGGATCACTCTGGGGTGGCTGCATCCTCTGGCTCTCAACTATTCATTACAATCTCTCCAAAAACTGAAACAAAGATTTCAGCAAAAAAATTCCCAAAAACTACAGCAAGATTCACAGCAAAATTTATCGCCAGAGATTCCCCTGATCAAAACTTACCCAACTTTCCTCCTGCTGGGAGAAATTGGATTTTTACAGTTGCGATTTTTGGGCTTTTGTCTGGTGCTAGGGGCGATCGCTCCCTTCCCCACAGAGGACTTACAAACTCTATTTAGTGCTTTTAGTCTGGCTTGGGTTGCTGGCTTAGTTATCCCTGTGCCTTCTGGCTTGGGAGTGTTTGAAAGTGTGATGTTAGTGCTATTAGAATCACACTTGTCCTCGGCAATTATCCTCACTGTTGTCGGTTTATTGCGCCTAGTCAGTATTATTGCCGAATTAATCGGCGCAGGGCTGGGGAGTTTTCCGGTGCCAAGGCGATCGAAATTCAGAAATCATTAAACATCCTCTAATCGTCAAGACTCCAAGTTTCCCTATCTTCCGGGGAAGACCTCCTTGATAACTCTGGATCTTCGTCCTCTTCCTGTTCCTTCAGTTGTGAGAATAATCGATAGGCATCAAGGGATTCGGCTCCATCTTGCTTAATTTTAACTAAATTGTATTCCACACTATCGGTATAAATTGCTGAGGTAATCTTAAATATCTCAAAAAAATTAATCACCCAAGCGGAATCATCTATGGATTGCTCCATGTAATAACGAATCAATTTAGCAACTCGTTCTTCTAGATGTACCCGGGAATTGGGGCTAATCGAGACTATTTTTAAGAGAATAATTACCAAGGTGATCGTACTTCCTTGAGAGAGAAAAAGAATGAATAGGGGGGAGGGTTCTTGGCGAGTTTCCGTGGTTAGATAGTCGATCAATCGATTGCAAGTCCGCAGGAGCAGAGCATTATCTATAATTTCATCATTTCTATCTACAAATAAATTCTCTAGTTTCGCTGATAATTTATCATTAAAGGCTAGTAGGGAAGTATCTCGATCGACCGAATAGATCAGATATCTTTGTAATGCTAACTTGAATCGATCGTAGGGCAGATTTTCAATTTGCTTGAGAAACAATCTACTCACGTTGTACTGTTTGTGGGAATTGATTTGAATTACAATTTTCTTGACTAGGCGCAATACGCCATCTCCCAAAGCAGTAGGATTTTGCGGCTCCGCCTCCTTGGGAGCAACAGATCCCGATCGAGCCGTGTACATTGCCAAATCAAACCTAAATCTACTCTTGAGCTGCTGTGATAGAGCTTGAGCCGCCTCCCGTTGTTCGATCGGGTTATTGGCATCCGTGTATTGAGGAACTAACAAAAAAGAAGTGTACCGACTACTCCAATGTTTATTTTCAGCTTCATCGTGTCTGGAGGCAAATAATTTTAGCTCCTGATATTCGGAGCTAACCACAAATTCTTTAATCCAATTTCGGGCGCGGCTGAGGGGGCGAGATAAAGCATCCTTAAGATTATTAATATCCTCTAAACTGGTAACTAACTCCCGGATATAAATAAAATTTCTAGTAGTTTCCCAGTTATTGATCAGAATATAACAAGAACGCTTGAGAGTTTCCCGAAAAATTGCCTCATCATTGTGCAGGACAATTTCTGTTAAAGCCCGCACTGCTTCTAGATTCAGATTGCTAGATTCGAGGGAAAAATATAGATGCTGAAACTCTAATATTCCCTTTTCTGGAGACCATTCTTGAACAATCTGGACTAGGAACCTATAAATAGTTTCTTGGTTGCGCTGGAGTTCTGCCTCAGATTTCTTGGAATTAAATCCTCCACTGGTGCTATTACCTTGAATAGAGCTATTACCATCAATCATATTCCGTAACATTATTTTAATTCTGGGGATGTAGCTTAATACTAATTCAATCCCCAGTTACTGGAATATTTTTCTCTTGAAAGAGGATTGCTTCCGGAGGTTAATTTACTTGGGCTGAATGCGGATTGTTTTGTCTGCGCCAGAGAAACTGAAGGATAAACCAAATTCTCCACAAAAATCGGCGACAAGGACAAAAGTAGAGTTTTCTACAAGTATGCCCTGCATAAAAGGACGCACAGGCTGCTGCTCATCCCCAATGGGGTTTCCTTCGATATCTTGGGGGCGGTTCATGTAAATATCTACAAGGGGAAATCCGGAGACGATCGGGGAGTCAACTAGGTATCTGGGGACAAGTTCTGATAAGAGATTAATAAAGCGCAGGGAACCGCCTTGGAATTCACCAATCCTGATGCCCAGAGGGGGGATTATTTCCCGTAAACGGACATAGCAACGGTTGTCAGCCATGATATAGCCAAGACAAATCTGTTGGGAACCATAGAAAATCCGGCACTCGTTTTGTTTGGGCAGTTGGCTGAGTTGGGTAGCTTCTTTAGATATGGGTACTTCCATGAGTTGGCGAATTTTCCGGCGGAGGATCTCTCCCCCTTCGCCGCCTCGATCGGTCGGTTTGACTTGCCAATAATCCCAGCGATCGGCCGTCCCCCCAGGCCAGCCATCATGCCAAGACATGGGACCATAGTTATCGTGGGGTAAGCCCCTTGCCCTCGCAGTATTAAAGGAAACCCCCGTGGCACTCCTCGCTTGAGCCAAGGTAAAGTCTTTATTGGCGGCGGCTTCAGCGTGGGTCAAGATTTTGGCAATGGTAATATCCATAGCCTTCCAGCCCAGTTGTTTGGCTAAGGTAGCTACCTCTTGACACATAGCATTCACTTGAATATCGGTCGGCGGAAAATCCTTCCAGCCAATGCCGCCCATACAGGAAGTTGTGATACTTACTGCATTGCTATTCCGGGCGTAGGTGTGACTGTGGAGGGGTTGGTCGTAGCCTGTGAGACGGCGGACAGTGCCATTGCCCAAGATCACCGTATGGTAGTGACCGGGTTCTGCCCAGTTATAGTTTGTCCCTGTCCAGTGAAGATAAATTTTCCTGATGATTTGACTCATAAATGTGCGATCGCTCCTATTAAAACCTAACTACCTAAATCAGAAATCCTGACCAAAAACTAGACTGTAGCTCAGGCTGTAACTTGTAATTGTGGCTTAAATTAATAAGCCAAGAGTATACCCAAAACCGTAAAGAACCTAAGGTTGGCATGGGGAATCCCAATAATTCACCACCAAAAAACTCTGCCGTAGCCTATTTCCCAGATTCTCTACAGCAATCCTACCAACCCCCGGTCAGAACAACTCAGAGTCAAGCATCTCAAACCTATAAAAATTTACAAATAGGACTTACGGGCTGCGAACCAATCATCTAGCTTTGTGGAGGTTGTTGCGGGCGCACAGCGCCCGCAACAACACTACAAATGCGTAAGTCCTGACAAATTAATTTACACACCCAATTTCTGTACTACTAATTTACCAATTTTGGTGATGGTCTTGGCGATGGGTTACCTTTACAACAATTTTTATGACAATTGTTTTTATATCTAAAAGTATAAGTACAAATTCTGGATATCAAAGAAAAACCAAGGGAATCAGCAAAACTAAACTAAAAACTAGCAAATAACTGACTAATAAAGCCTAGGAATAGGTTATGATTTTAATTTGTGGTATTGAATAGGAAATTCTTCCCAATCCCCAACCCCCCATCTCGTGTATTAACTAAACTATGACTTCACAATCAACTAATTCTCCAAATAACTCTCAGAGAACTACTGCCTCTTTTTCTACTGAAGATTTTGCTAAAGCCTTAATCAAGCATGACTACGACTTCAAGCGAGGTCAGACAGTGCGGGGCATCATTCACACCCATGAAAGAGATGGGGCTTATGTGGATGTAGGCGGCAAATCCTTAGCCTTTGTCCCCCTTGATGAAGCGGCTCTGGTTCCCATTCGGGATATCAGTTCAATTCTGCCCCTTGATGCGGAAATCGACTTTCTGATCATTCGTGAACAAAATGAAGAAGGTCAAGTTACCTTATCCCGGCGCCAATTGGAACTACGCCTTGCGTGGGAACGCCTACTGGAGATTCAAGCAAATAATGTTACGGTTCAAGTCCGAGTCACTGGCTTTAATAAGGGTGGTGTAACTGTGGATGTGGAATCCCTCCGGGGCTTTATTCCTCGATCGCACCTCACCCATAGAGATGAGATGGAATCCCTTGTCGGTAACACTATTACGGCAACCTTCCTCGAAGTCAATCCTAAAGAAAGCAAGCTGATCCTCTCCCAGCGTCAAGCCAGCCACTCCGCCGCCCTCAGCCAACTCCAAACCGGACAGCTAGTATTTGGCAAGGTAACAGGGGTCAGACCCTTTGGTGTATTTGTTGACCTTGAAGGGGTGACAGGGCTGCTCCATATCAAACAAGTCAGCCAGAAGTTTATTGAGAACTTACCGGGAATTTTTGAAACTGGACAAGAACTCAAAGCGGTAATCATTGAAATTGATGACGTGAAAAAACGGATCTCCCTATCTACCAGAATTCTGGAAAGCTATCCCGGAGAAATGCTTGAAAAGCGTGAAGAGGTCATGGCAACCGCCGAGGCTAGACTAGCGAAAGCCCAGCAAAAACTCTTTGGCACTGCCCCCTTAGAGCCAAGGGAATCTGCCCCCGCACCAACTCCAGAAGCTGAAGTTACCCCAGAGCCGGCGGTAGCTCCAGAAATAACTCCGGAAGTGGCTCCAGAGGTAGTAGCAGAAGAACCAGTGGTGGCAGCAGAAAAACTAGAGGAAGCCATTCCTGCTGCCCCAGAGGTAGTGTCTGAGCCAGTCACCAACATCACCACGGCGGCGGTGTCGCCGGCGCTAGAGTCAACGGTTCCAGCCATGGAAACTACACCTGTGGAAGTCTAAAATTTAGAACGGATTCAGGAATTTCTCTATTTGCTTAATTTAAGGGTTTTTCTTGAAGTTAACTGGTGACTAACTGGTGATTAAGTTATTTAGTTCTCGATTCTTAGTTTTAGCGATCGCTCTCCTGACTATAGCCATTACTCTCTACTGGGGAGCAAGTCAGGGGGCTTTTTTTTGGCTAAGTAAGGTCGCTGCTAACCCCATAACCACACCCAAGGCTCATCCTTTACCTCCCAGTCTTACCCAAAATGTCCATGATTTAGGCAACCATGAAACTGGAGAAACTTATTCAGATAATTACTTTGCCGAAATTAAACCCACGCCCCTAGGTCATTTAGTCTGGTCACAGTTTCCGATCAAGGTTTATCTAGAGCAAGCTAGCTCAGATTTGAGTTTTGCCGAACAGGAAAGATTTGCTAACTGGACTAGAGCAGTAACTCAAGCAGTGGAGGAATGGGCTGTGTATTTACCTCTAGAGTTGGTTGTTTCAAATTCAGAGGATATTGCGGAGATTACGAATAATACAGATGTTCAAATCTGGCGATCGCTCCCGCCCCAAAGAGCCACCCGTAATCCCACCACCGGAGAACTGGAGATTCCCAGAGCCGCCGCCGCCCAAACCCGCTACCAGTTTTATTTACAATCTCCCGGAAATATCTTGGCACACCGCTTTGTGATCTACCTCAGCCCAGACCAAAGCCCCGCCTACACCCTCGCCACTGCCCGCCACGAACTTGGTCACGCCCTAGGAATTTGGGGGCATAGCCCTCTAGAAACTGACGTGATGTACTTTTCTCAAGTCCGTAATCCCCCCCCCATTTCTCAACGAGATATCAATACTTTACGGAAAATTTACCAACAACCGACTCAATTGGGCTGGCCAGTAGAAAATTCTTCTTAGGGAAAAATGTAGGCAGGGCTGCTAAAATTCTCTAGTCCAGTTGGATTTTGTTCTTGTATGGTCGTTGCCATGAAAGTTGGGACGAATTAGGCTTCGACTTCGCTCAGCCAACTTATCTAACCTTGTCCTAATTGAGCTATCTAGCACTATAGTAGCGGTTTAACCACCTCTGGGAAATTAACTAATTGTTCACTAATCCCCAAACCCACAACCAAATGAGTGACCTAAATTACCGCCTCGAAAAAGATTCTATGGGGGAAAAGCAAATTCCTCAGGATGTTTACTACGGAATTCAAACCGTCCGGGCGATCGCCAACTTTCCCATTAGTGGGATCAAGCCCCTGCCAGCCTACGTAGATGCCTGTTTGTTGATCAAAAAAGCGGCAGCCATAACCAACGGGGAACTGGGTTGCATTGCTCCAGAAGTGAGCGGGGCGATCGTCCAAGCCGCCGATGAAATTCTCCAAGGGAGCCTCCGGGATCAATTTGTGGTGGATGTCTACCAAGCCGGGGCGGGGGACTTCTCACCATATGAATGTGAATGAAGTCTTGGCAAACCGGGCTTTAGAAATTTTGGGCGATCGCAAGGGGAATTACGATCGAGTCAACCCCAACGACCAGGTAAACTACGGGCAATCCACCAATGACGTGATCCCCACCGCCATCCGCATCGGCGCAATTTTGGCTCTCACCCACAATCTTTACCCCAGTCTAGAGTACGCCATCGCCGTCCTCGATCGCAAATCCGAAGAATTTAAAGACGTAATCCGCTCCGGCAGAACCCATATGCAGGATGCTGTCCCCGTGCGACTAGGGGAAAACTTCCAAGCTTGGGCGCAGATCATCTCTGCCCACGTTATCCGCCTTGCCCGTGCTTCTGGGGAATTGATGACCTTGGGGATTGGTGGTTCCGCCGTTGGCACAGGACTCAATACCCATCCCCAGTATCGGTCTAGGATGGTGGAAATTTTGGGGGAATTAATCCAACAGCCCCTGCAACCTGCGCCCCATCTGATGGCTGCCATGCAGAGTATGGCTCCCTTTGTCGCCGTTTCTGGATGCTTACGGAATTTAGCCCAAGACTTAGTAAAAATCTCCCATGACTTGCGACTTCTAGATTCGGGTCCCAAAACTGGGCTAAAGGAAATTCAACTGCCCCCAGTCCAACCCGGCTCTTCGATTATGCCCGGCAAGTATAACCCGGTAATGGCAGAAATGACCTCAATGGTTTGTTTTCAGGTGATGGGTTACGACAGTGCGATCGCCCTTGCTGCCCAAGCAGGACAACTAGAATTAAACGTGATGATGCCCCTCATTGCCTACGACCTGATCCATAGTATTGAGATTCTTGGCAATACGGTGTTAGCTCTCGCCAAAAATTGTCTAGAAGGCATCGAAGCCAAGAGCGATCGCTGTCTCTACTACGCCGAAGGCAGTCTTGCCCTTGTCACCGCCCTCAACACCCACATTGGTTATCTCAATGCTGCTAATGTCGCGAAGGAATCCCTCGAAACTGGAAAATCTCTCCGGGAGATCGTCCTTGAAAAAGGCTTAATGACCCCAGAAGCTCTCGCGCAAGTCCTTGACTTAGAAACTATGAGTCAGATTCAAGGTTGATTCCTGTAAACTAAATCTCCTTAAACTTTAGGAACAAGTTAGCCTTACTCAAGAGAGCTTTTTTCCATCTTTCCCCCGCAGTAGCGATCGCTGTAGTAGTGTAAAATCTCAGCGACTTGCTGCTGGGTATGGCGGCTGGTGAGAACCTTTGGATTATAAGTAATGATAACTCCCGCCACCTGACTTTCTAGATAATCAAAGGGGCGGTTATCTTGAGAAATTAAAGTAGCTTCAACTCCCGACAACTGGTGCAGGTGGGCTGCTAGTTCCCGGTAAACCGCCAGAGGTAATCGGGGAAGAGTGATTTTTTCTTGAACTTCTTGTCCCATCCTAGGCATTTGGTGTTCCTGTTTGATTAGGGGCAGTCGGGGGCGATCGCCAATCCGCCGAGTTACTTCAATGCCAAACTGCTCTAGCACCACCACCGGACCACCAGGACCAGACATCTCAATGCGTTTCACCAA
>JAAUUE010000082.1 GCA_012031635.1 Coleofasciculaceae cyanobacterium SM2_1_6
TTGGCGATCGCGCCAAATCAAGCGCAGGATATTCAATAAAAAAGTTGGGCAGATCATTTTGCAGTTCGTTATCCACAGGAGTATCATCTGAGTGGGGTAGCTCCTCAGCCGTAGGCAGGCGGTAGTTATGGGCGAGGTTAACCATGGCTTTTTGGGGGGCGATTATTGTTAGGTTTAGGTTAATTTTAATCTAAATCATCTTAAATTAAAGTGTGTCCCACGCTCAAAAAATCAATTCCAGTCATGACACCTTGCATAAAAAAACTCCCCACACCCAGACTCTAGCTTGATGATGGAGAGAGCAGATATTGAAGTATAGTCGTTGCCACAAAAGTTAGGACGAATTCGGCTGCGACTCCGCTCAGCCAACGTATCTAGTCTTGTCCTAATTAATCTGTCTAGCGCTATAGTAAAGAAGTTGTTCTAGCTAAAGCATCTTGAGCCAAGAAAATTATGCCGAATCCAGCCTCTAGTTTGACTGGGGATATATTCTGCATAAGTTAAATTGTTTATTACTACAAGCAAGATGAGAGGAAGTCGTCCCGAACCCAGCCTCTAGTATTACTGGGAACATACTCAACGAAATACCATTTCATCCCACCACCATCAGTGCGGCTGATCAGAATACCTTCGGCGGGGTCACTTAAGATATTTACAGTTTGTCCAACTAAGACATAACTGGGACTAGCAAAGACAGTACCGGGACCCGATCGCATATTCACCCTTGACCCTCGTTGGCTACCAATAATAGAGGCATTGCAGCTACTACGGACTTGAGCCGAGGCGATCGGGGTGATTTGAGGCAAGAGAGTGACTAGAGGAGCCAGCGCAGCGATCGTAGCGATTAAAGTTTTTTTGATTTGCACAGATTTCTGTTGATTGTAGGTATTAATTACAGGTTTCTACCCTGACATTATCAATAATTACTCTGTTTTTGGGTGATCTTAATCTTGTTTATCCCGTGTTTATCAGCACAGCTACCAAAGTCAATTTAGGGTCAATTTAGGGCATCATTTCTAGCCTATTTTTAGGAGCATTTTAACTGAGGAATGCTATTTATTAAGTTTGTTAAACTAATTTAAGCAAATTGAGCAAATTGAGTAAAAAAAGATGCGCTAAATTTAATTAGCACACCTTTACAGCTATTAGATTTAGATTTCCTAAACTAATTTATTTACCTTGTCTACAAGCTCCATTTCCAATTAGTGATCTCTGGCTTATCTACCCCATGTTCGTAAGCATAGCGATGGTTTTCAATGATTTGATTTTTTAACCATTCCTTAACATGAGCGCCAGCAACTCGGAGTTTGGGAACTCGATCGATCACATCAATAGATAAATTAAAGCGATCGATTTGATTCTTCATCGCCAGATCCAAAGGAGTGTTAATATTCCCCTTTTCTTTGTAGCCCCGGACGTGGAGATTATGGTGATTTGTGCGGCGGTAAGCCAACTTGTGAATCAACCAAGGATAGCCGTGGAAGTTAAAGATGATCGGTTTATCAACGGTGAATAGAGAGTCAAAATCTCGATCGCTCATCCCGTGGGGATGTTCGCTTTCCGGCTGGAGTTTGAACAGATCCACCACATTGATAAAGCGGATTTTTAGCTCTGGGAAATTATGGCGGAGAATCTCGATCGCCGCTAGAGCTTCCATGGTCGGCACATCACCACAACCCACCAACACCACATCCGGCTCATAACCGTGGTCATTACTCGCCCAATCCCAGATGCCAATCCCTTTAGTACAGTGCTGGACTGCGGATTGCATATCCAGAAATTGCAGGTGATTTTGTTTGTCAGCCACAATCACATTCACATAGTCAGTGCTTTGTAAACAATGATCAGCCACCGATAACAGAGTATTTGCATCCGGTGGTAAATAAATTCTGACCACCTCTGGGCTTTTATTGGTAACTACATCCAAAAATCCCGGATCCTGATGGGTGAAACCGTTGTGATCCTGCCGCCACACCGTAGAAGTGATCAGGAGATTCAAAGAAGCGATCGGCGCGCGCCAAGTCACCTCCCGGCATTTCTCTAGCCATTTAGCGTGCTGGTTCACCATGGAATCAATCACATGGACAAAGGCCTCGTAGGTAGAAAAGAAACCGTGGCGACCCGTAAGCAGATAACCTTCTAGCCAGCCTTCAAGGGTATGTTCACTGAGGATTTCCATCACCCGTCCATCGGTAGCCAACTCACTTCCATCCAAATCCTCCGGCAAAATTCTGCTAACCAGGTTTTCTTGCTCACCTCATAGATCGCTGCTAAACGGTTAGAAGCAGTTTCATCAGGACCAAAGACTCGGAAACTGGTCATATTATCCCGCATCACATCTCGCAGCAAGTAACCCAACACCTTGGTAGTTTCTATTTCTACACTCCCCGGCTTGGGAATTGGCACGGCGTAGTTGCGAAAATCGGGCATTTTTAGGGCTTTGCGGAGTAAGCCACCGTTAGCCACAGGGTTGGCACTCATGCGGAGATGTCCGAGGGGAGCTAGTTCCTTGAGTTCGGGGATTAACTTGCCGGTTTCATCAAACAGTTCTTCTGGTTTGTAGCTCTTCAGCCACTGCTCCAAAACGCTTAAATGGGCGGGGTTAGTGGCTACGTCGGTCATGGGGACTTGGTGCGATCGCAGAATCCCTCTAGTTTATGACCATCCACTTCCTTGGGAGATGTCCAGCCCTTGGGCGATCGCAAAATAATCATCGGCCACCGGGGACGCTTAGCAACCCCGGTACTCCGGGCTTCCTGTTGAATTGTTTTAATTTCTTGGAGACAATGCTCCAGAGTAGCCGCCATCGCTTGGTGCATAGACTCGGGATCATCCCCCTCCACAAAGTAAGGAGTGTAGCCGTAGCCCCGAAACAGGTTGGCAAGCTCTTCATGGGAAATTCGAGCGAGGATCGTGGGATTATGAATCTTGTAGCCGTTTAGGTGCAGGATCGGCAGCACCGCTCCATCATGAATCGGGTTCAGAAATTTATTGGAATGCCAAGAAGTAGCTAGAGGTCCAGTTTCCGATTCGCCATCCCCCACCATGGTCACGACAATTAAATCTGGGTTATCAAAGGCAGCCCCAAAGGCATGGGAAACGCTATAGCCGAGTTCGCCGCCTTCATGGATCGAGCCGGGAGTTTCGGGGGTGGCATGACTACCAATCCCACCGGGGAAGGAAAATTGCTTGAAGAATTTCCCCATTCCTTCTTCGTCTTCACTTTTGTCTGGATAGGTTTCTGAGTAGGTACCTTCGAGGTAAGCGTGGGAGATCACTGCGGGTGCTCCATGACCGGGTCCGGCAAGGAAGATCATGCTCTGATCATATTTTTTGATCAGGCGGTTTAAGTGTACGTAGGCAAAAGCCATGCCGGGATCGGAACCCCAGTGACCGAGGAGTCTGGTTTTCAGGTGTTCGGGCTTGAGAGGTTCCTTGAGGAGGGGGTTACTTTTGAGATAGAGCATCCCTAAGCAGAGGTAAAGGCTCGATCGCCAGTAGGCATTAATCTTGCTAACTTCGTCCGCCGTGAGGGGATGGCCGGTAATGGTCGATCGGGCGGTTCCTGAGGTGGTAATGGAAAGTTCTAGAGGAGTTGCTATCATAATCTGTATTGTTTTGGTTAGATTAGTGTGACTGCAAGGACTCACCAGCCCGGAGGTGATGGAATTTAGGATTCATCGATGAAAGCTTAGGATTGAGCAAGAGGGCTTTTAACTAAGCTAATTTCAGGGCTAAATTTCAGGAAAATTTAAGTTCTAGATGACCCTCCTAAGAATTAATTAAGATAATTGACGTTAGGTGTAGCGTTAGATAAGTCTCCTAGAAAGACTTGGCGTAAATTCTAGTGTATTTGTGGGCATTTATGCTTATTTCTTTAGAAACCTTTTATTAAAAGACGGTTGGCGACCACATTTGCAACTACAAATTTATGCCCAGTTAATGGCTGAGAGGGTTAATCTCTAATGGTTTTGGCTCTCGTCTACTTTGTTTAGGATCTCTAGGAAAGCTGGGGTATGGTTTTCCCCTATTGGTTTATAGTTTCTCCCTTGCTCTAAAATAATTAATGGTTAACTGCTCCATCACAATTAGCGATCGATCATTTGTTAGTCGCATGATTGCTCATCGGCTTGCAGAGTAGCTGGGTTGGGAAAAGCTTCCAGCCAAGCCCAAAATTCATGCTTGAAACTAGGCTGAGAGCTTAACTACAGGAAATCAATCTTCAAGTTTTCTCAAAATTTCTCAAGATTTCTTAAAATACTAAAATTTGTAAATCCTAGGTAAAAACCTTGATATCTTCCCTTATTGCTGACTTTCAAATTATTTTTGAGCGAGACCCTGCGGCTCGAAATTGGCTAGAAGTACTTTTTTGCTATCCCGGATTTCAGGCTCTAGTTTTCCATCGCTTTGCCCACTGGCTCTACACCCTAGGACTGCCTTTCCTTCCCCGCTTGATCTCCCATCTTGCCCGGTTTGTTACAGGCATTGAGATCCATCCGGGGGCGACAATTGGGAAGAGTGTATTTATTGACCACGGCATGGGAGTAGTGATTGGGGAGACGGCGATCGTGGGGGATTTTACCCTGATCTATCAAGGTGTCACCCTTGGTGGCACAGGGAAAGAAAGCGGCAAACGCCATCCTACCCTAGGGGAAAATGTGGTGGTCGGGGCGGGGGCGAAGGTGTTGGGGAATATCATGATTGGCAATAGTGTCAGGATTGGGGCGGGTTCGGTGGTGCTGCGAGATGTGCCGGCAGACTGCACTGTGGTGGGGATTCCCGGCAGGATCGTCTATCGGGCTGGAGTGAAGGTGAATCCCCTCGAACACGGTAGCTTACCAGACTCGGAAGCCGTGGCAATTCGAGCGCTGGTCGATCGCCTCCAAACCCTAGAAGAACAAGTCCAAAACCTTAGTAGTCAACAACCCAAAACCATCTCCCCAGAATCAGACTTTGCCCAGAGGGTGCTAGAACTAGCCCAAGCCGGAGAAAGTTGCCGTTTACGGGATAAAGTTATCCAAGAATTTCTAGATGGTGCAGGTATTTAGCTTTTGTAGAGGCAAGGAATTAGCTAGAACCCCTAAACAGTTCTCAAAATCACCCCTAAAATTCTCAGTAAATCCTAGGTAAATTCTAGAGGAGTTGCCGCAATGCCCGATGCAATTATGTTTCAAGAGGATGCTTACATGGTTTTGGAGCCAGACCAGCCGGAACAGTTTATGTCCTCGGAAGAGTTATTGAGCAAATTAACCAAGATTCTGGCTAGTTGCCAAGGAGATTTATCCCGTGATTTACTGAGGTTTCCCACGATCGCCGCCCAAGCAGAGTATTTAATGAACACTTCCTGTGAGTTTGATATTACACCGGGGCAGTATATTCATTGGTATGCTGTTAGGTTAGAAAAATCCTAGGAATGTTGCTATGAATCCTGATCCCTTTGATCCAATTTCTCGCCCTAATCACAGTAATAGTGACAATAATTACAACGGGAATAGCAGTGGAGCTGTTGTTGGTAGTCCTGAGTTTGTTGGAGAAGAAGGAGAATTTTCTGTTCTTTCACGGTTACAAGACTTATCTGGGGAAAGCCTTTTTGTAAAGAAGGATGTCGATCGAGGGAATGCGGGTATTTCTAGCACGTTGATGTTAATTAGCTTTGTGGCGATCGTCCTCACGGTGGTAGCCATGGCGATGAATAATATCTGGCTGGGTCTGGGGGGCGCAATCATCACCTTGATCCTCTCGGCAAGGCTCCTGAGTCCTTTTCTAGAAGTTATCCTCCGAGAATTTACTGATAATCGGGGCATCTATGTGGGGGCTTAGGGGTTGTGGTGACGATCGCCGCCCTTTGGCAGTTTTTAGATATCGATCGATACTTTGCCCGGATTTTTGAGAATATTAACTGGGATATCGCTGGTTCCCTCGCTGAATGGACAGGAGCCGTGGGGCAGATTCTCATTGCGGTGCTGGCTCTGGCTCTAGCTTGGCGGCAGTATATTATCTCTAGGGATTTAACGATTCAGCAAAACGTTTTAACTATCCAACAAAACCTGATTACCCAACAACAGACGATCGACTCCTATTTCCAAGGTATTTCTGATCTAGTCCTTGACGAAGAAGGTTTGTTAGAAGACTGGCCCCAAGAGCGTCTTTTGGCTGAAGGGAGGACGGCAGCGATCCTCGGCAGTATTGATGCTGGCGGGAAAGCCAAGGTAATCCGGTTTCTGTCTCGATCCAAGCTCCTTACTCCCCTACTGCGAGATTCTCGCCTCGGCAGGGCAATTTTTGATGGCAACGGCAGCTATGCCGAAGACCGGAATAGCGGAGTCCGGGTGATTAATTTAGGAATTATGTTAGCCGGGGCAGACCTATCCCATAACGACCTGCGGTGGACTGATCTCAGTGATGCCAACATGATCCGAGCCAATCTCCGGGGCTGCGATCTGGTGCGGGCAAATCTTTCTCGGACTATTCTCCAAGAAGCCGATCTATCTGGAGCCGACCTCAAAGGAGTCCAATTCTTCTATGGCGATGTCCATCAAGCCAGTCCCCGCAGCCGGAGTCACCCTCCCAATTATCAAACGGGGGAATATACGGGAGCGGTGATTGAAAATGCTAATTTTACGAACGTTCAAGAAATGTCTGAATCCCAGCGTCAGTATTGCTGTGCTTGGGGTGGGGAAAAATCGAGGGCAACGATTCCCGGCGGCTGTAGCGATATTCCCAACAAATTAGGGCGGTGACTTGGTGATAGATTGTAGTGATCAGACGGCTAATCTACTTGCCCAACAGATTTAACTTAGCGTGAGTTTGGTTTAAGGAAAAGCTATGACCCTGAGCCTAAAGAGGTTCCCTGAGCGGAGTCGAAGGGACAATTTCCGCAAGTGGACATTAGCGATCGAAGATTTGGGGTGGGGTTTTGGCTTCGACTCAGTTCGGCTTCGCTGACTGACCTACGCTCAGTCAGCGATAATGGTTACGGTTTTCGTAAAATGGTATTAGAGGTGTTTCTTATCCCGAACTGATGGTAAGGTAGCGTGGGTGAGGCTCTACGGATTTTCTTGGTTAGGTTTTGGTTCTGAGGCGGTTGGGGTAATTCTTTGTTCGATATCTTCTAGGGTTTGTAAAACCAGACGCTTGGCCTGTAGCTTCCAGCCCTTTTTTGGAGATTAATGGCGATCGCTCCCCCAACGATCGTAGCGATAAAATCGAGGGGTTGACTAGCAGAAATTCCAAATAACAGTCCTAAGCCAGCAATTCCCCAAAAAGGTAAAGCTAAGGTTTGTCTCTGGGTTTCTAGGGCTTGATTAAACCAATCCTTCGGCATTTCTTCAAGGAGAGTTGCTTTGATCTGGCGTTGTTCTGCTAAAGGAACCGAGATGCCGATTTTGCGCCGGAGTTTTTCAATCTTTAGGGCATCAGTGCTGTATTCTGTGAGTTGATCTTCAGCAAGAAGAATGAGGCGATCGTATTGTCCCATGACTACCAATTTAATTTTAGGAACGGAGAGAGAGGGATTCGAACCCTCGTTGAAGTTGCCCCCAAACAGCATTTCCAGTGCTGCGCCTTCAACCACTCGGCCATCTCTCCATTTGCTTTGCTATTCTAACACTATCTGCTCTAATTTAGAAATAGAAATACCCCATTTAGTGAACTAATCTATGAGTGCTGATTATCTAGTCGAAATCCTCGATCGAGCCACCAATACCACCTACAAAGTCCAAGTTCCCAGCGATCGCTACATTCTCCACAGTGCTGAAAATCAGGGAGTTAAACTGCCCTTTGCCTGTCGGAACGGAGCCTGTACCACCTGTGCGGTGCGAGTCGTGACTGGGGAAATTTATCAACCAGAAGCCATGGGTTTGTCGATCGCTCTCCAAGCCGAAGGCTATGCCCTGTTATGTGTCAGCTATCCCCGTTCCGATCTCCAAGTTGAAACCCAAGATGAAGACGAGGTGTATGAACTACAGTTTGGGCGCTATTTTGGCAGGGGCAAAGTCCGGTTTGGTTTACCGCTAGATGAAGAGTAGAAAGTAAAAAGTAGAAAGTAGAAAGGAAAAACGGGCTTCTTCACTTTTTCTTTTTACCTTTTTACCTTTTACTTTTTTCTGATAACTGACAACTGAATTATGCAAGTTGATCTATCACAGTTAATTATGGGGGCGAAGGCTGGACAGCTAGTTAGCTTTCCTACAGATACGGTTCCGGCTTTGGCAAGTTTGCCCGATCGAGCGGAATTGATTTTTGTGGCGAAGGGACGGAGTTTGGATAAACCCCTAATTCTCATGGGGGCGGAGCTTGAGGATCTATTGCCCTTTGTTCAAGGCACGGCGGCAGAGTTAGCAGTGTGGCGATCGGTGGCAGCGCAGTATTTCCCCGGAGCCTTAACCCTGGTGCTGCCAGCAAGCGATCGTCTCCCGCCCCAAATGAATCCCCTCAACCCTACCAGCGTTGGTATTCGTGTCCCCAATCATCCCCTTGCCAGAAAAATTCTTGCTGCCACCTCTCCCCTCGCTACCACCAGCGTCAATCGTTCTGGGAAACCAGCTTTAACTGATCCTGTCGCAATTCACGCTCAATTTCCTGAAATTCTCATTCTGCCCCCTTCAGAGTTAGCAGATGTCCCCCAAGGGGCGGGAAAGCCTTCCACCGTTGCCCAGTGGGTTGATTCTGGTTGGCAGATTCTCCGGCAGGGGGAGGTGCAGTTTGGTTAATTCCTCTCCATCTTTAATTCAGTTAGACCAGTTTCTTGTCTGTGGTTTGGGGAGTTTGGGGCAGCATTGCGTTGTCGCTCTCAAGGAGTTTGGGATCAAAGTGACGGCGATCGCCCTCACCGTGCCCACAACTTGGGAGATTCCCCAGGTTCCCGATCTTTTGGAGGGATTAATTTTGGGAGATTGCCGGGAGCAGAAATTTCTGGAGGAGGCGCAAATTCAGCAGTATCGGGCAGTGCTATTGGTGACAGGCTCCGATCGCACCAACGCCGAGGCTGCCTTTGCCATCCGGTTGCTGAATCCCGACACGAGGCTAGTAGTCCGATCTGAGCAGGAAAATCTGAATCAACTCCTAGGGGAAGCTCTGGGAAATTTTATTGCCTTTGAACCGACCCAGTTACCCGCCACGGCTTTTGCTTTGGCAGCGATCGGCAGTGAAGTAGCCGGATTTTTTCATCTAGACGGGCAATCTCTCCGGGTAGTTAATGTGCTGATTACCGCCGAGCATCGTTGGTGTAATAGCCGCCTAGTCCATGAACTCGATACCAGAAACCGCCGAATTTTGTTTTATCTACCCAAGGAAGGGGCAACTTTAGCTTTTCATCACTGGCATCCCCATGCTCTGATCCAAGCAGGCGATCGAGTCGTGTACGCCGAAATCACCGAAAACTTTCAGGAAAATTTCATCTCACCCAGAGCAAATTCCCAAAAGCCTTCTAATGCTTCCCATCCCCGCCGCCGTTCTCCCCATGCCGAAAATGTCCAATCTTGGCAATCAATTTGGCAGCTACAATATTTAGCGGCTTGGCTAGCCACTGGGCAGCAAAAAATGCAGCAAAAAATCAGGACTTGGACGCATCAATATATCGCCAGTTTGAGGCGATCGAACTTCCAAAAGCAAATTTACCAAGTTACCCTCATCTGTGGACTTACCGTTGTCCTACTCCTGCTCCTCGGAACAAGCTTATTTCTGAATTACTACCCCAACACCGACCTCTACAATGCCTTTTTGATGACAGCAATTCTCCTCCTAGGGGGCTACGCCGACCTCCACGACAATTTTCAGGAAAGCGGCGTGCCCTGGTGGTTCCGGCTCCTTGGTTTAACTTTGACCCTGGCTGGTACTGCCTTTGTGGGAGTCCTCTACGCCCTCTTGACCCAAGCCCTCCTGAGTTCCCGGCTACAGTTTCTCCAATCCCGTCCTCCAGTTCCTTTGCAAGATCATGTGGTGCTGATTGGTCTAGATGCTGTAGGGCAGAAAGTCGCTCAGCTATTACAGGAATTTCAGCAGCCTGTGGTGGGGATTGCCCTGGGGGGAGAAGCAGAAGTAACAAGCCTGCCCCAAATGCCTTTGATTACTGGCAACCTACTCCAGAGCCTCCCCAAGGCAAATTTGAGTACAGCGAGGAGTGTGATTGCCATTACTGGAGATGAAATGCTGAATCTGGAAGCGGGATTGATGGTGCGGCGGACTAACCCCCACAGCTATTTAGTAATTCGGACTTTTGCCCAGCGCCTAAGTGACAATCTCTCCCAACTTTTACCCCAAGCCCATATTCTCTGTGCCTATGCTCTGACGGCGGAAGCCTTTGCTGGTGCTGCTTTTGGGGAAAAAATTCTAAGTTTATTTCGCTTATCCAATCAAACTATTTTAGTAACTGAATATAACATTGAATCTGCGGATACCCTCTGTGGTTTGCTGTTGAGTGAAGTTGCCTACGGTTATGGAGTCGTGCCAATTTTGGCAGCAACGGCGGGGCGGGGGGAATCTCGGAAGTTGATGCCCTCGGAGGAATTGCGGTTGGCGGTGGGCGATCGCCTCGTGGTTTTGGCAACGATCGACGGGCTGCGGCGGATTGAACAGGGCAGGATTACCCCAAAACAATGGCGAGTACAGGTAGACCAAGCCCTAACTACGGCGGCAGCTTTTGAGGGGGCAAATTTAATGGCAAGAATTACGGGTTGTTCCCTCAGCATGGCAAGGGATCTGATGGATAATTTACCCGGAGTATTCCGATCGCCCCTCTACCACCATCAAGCTCTGCGCCTAGTCAGGGAATTGGGGCGTATCCAAGTTAATGCTCAAGTCGTCCCGATCCAGCCTAAGTAAAGCAAGAGAGCGATCGCACCAGCCAAAGCAAGGGCAAGAAACCGATTATCCTTGGTGTTGACTTGGGATAAATCCACAGGTTTTTCGGGCAGGGGAGCAGCTTGATTGGTCTTTGAACCTGAGCCTGTACCCCCACCCCGGCGGTCTTGGGCGGAGCTTTCGGTGATATTGGTCAGATCAGGAATTTCCGTCATCCATGCTTGAGGGCGGACTAGTTGGGGAGCTTCGAGGATATAGAGGAGCCGCTTGCCTTGTTTTTTAGTTTCTAGGTGGGGATGTTTGGTTAACTGTTGGCAAAGATTAATCGCTGCGGGGCGATCGCCCAAGGCGACCTGAGCCGTAACTAGCCACACCTGAGCTTCGCCTCCTAAGCGAGAATTACGGGAAACCAAGGCGATCGCCTTCTGGAAATACTCCACCGCCACTCGGTACTCCCCATTTTCAAAGGCAGCCTGCCCCGCCTGATACGCCTGCTGAAATTCCTCCTGTTGTTCGCTACTCACGAGTTTGCTTTAATCCTCAGTAATCCTAAGTCGCATAAAATTCCGAAGCCACAATCATCGAGCCAATTCCTTCATCGGTGAAAGTCTCCAACAAGAGAGCATGGGGAACTCTGCCATCGATAATATGGGCGGCTCTGACTCCCTGGGCAAGCGATCGCACACAACAATTCACCTTGGGAATCATCCCCCCAGCCACCACCCCTTCGGTAATTAAGCTCCGGGCTTCCTGAATATCCAACTTCGGGATCAGGGTTGCTGGGTCTTGATAATCCCGGAGAATGCCCACCGTATCCGTGAGCAGCATTAATTTTTCTGCCCCCAAAGCCGCCGCAATTTCCCCCGCCACCGTATCCGCATTGATATTGTAGGCTTGCCCCGTTTCGTCAGCAGCGACACTGGAAACCACGGGAATATAGCCACTGTCCATCAAAGATTCCAACAGTTTGATATCCACACTCGCTACTTCCCCCACAAAGCCCACATCCTCATTCTTCGACTGGGGACGAGCCTTGATCAGGTTGCCGTCAGTACCGCACAAACCCACCGCAGCCCCCCCGGCTTGGTTGATCAGAGCAACAATTTCCTTATTGACTCGCCCCACCAAGACCATTTCCACCACGTCCATCGTCGCCGCATCGGTAACTCGCAAACCGTTCTTAAATTGGGGTTCGATCCCCAATTTGGTCAACCAACTATTGATTTCTGGCCCGCCCCCATGCACCACAACGGGACGGAGACCCACACAGGCAAGAAAAACTACATCCCGAATCACCTTATCCTTGAGATTGGAATCCTTCATAGCAGCACCGCCATACTTGATCACGATGCTGCGCCCCGCAAATTGCTGAATATAGGGTAGAGCTTCACTAAGCACCCGCACCCGAGTCGCTTCTTCCCGACGGTAAAATTCACTCTCGTTTTTCATGGATATGGCTAAGAAAATAAATTGAGTTTTGGGAATTTTACCAGATGTCGATGGATTCTGGGTATTTTCTTAGTTGGAAGCGGTAAAGATGGCTTCTTTGACCTCTCCCGGATTGCCCAAAGGTTTAGGTGGAGCTTGATTAACCGCAATGGAAACCGCTCCCGCATTCCCCGCACTAATACTAATGCGTTCTTTGCCTGTAAAAGTTTTCTCTGTTCCTGCCCCTAGGATGCCTTCGTACTCCACCTTGTTGTCGATCGATACCTGTAACCAAGAATCTGCTGAAAGTTTGATAGTTGCCTCGACTCCAGAGGTAACCGGAGTCAACTTGACTGGTGATGGAGAGGGTTGGATATTTTCTGCTGGCGGGGAGGGTTGAGTAGCAAGTTTTGGTGTGTTGCTGGGTGGGGGGGTAATTCTATTGAGGGCTTGGAGGATGGGTTGGCGGAGGGTCAACAGAAGGGCAACTGCGGCGATCGCTCCTCCCCCAAGGGCAATTTTCCCTAAATGAGGCCGGGCTTTGGCGATGAGGGTCGTGGTTAATTCTTGCCAGCGATTACTCCTACTAGGTCTTAAGGGTGGCTCTCCAGCCAGAGAAATTACCTCCGAAACAAGGGGCGCACTTTCGATGGGGAAGGTATCAGCAAGGGTAGCTCCATCCACCTGCAAAATGTCTCCGTAACGGCGAATTAGCCCCCGGACATAGATGGGTTCTGGCAGGTCATTGATCCTGCCGTCTTCAATGGCTCTGAGAATGACCGATCGAATTCTGGTTCGGGCAGTTATATCTTCTAAACTCACACCGAGGTCTAATCTTCTTTGGTATAAAAAAGAACCAATGGAGTGTAGTTGATCGATTTGTTCTTGATTTAGTTGCTTCACTGAATTTCCCCAATACAGTCTAACTACTTAACTACAGTTGCATTTTCCCACAGAATCTTCGTTTGACAACTGCTAATGTTGGTTAATTTGTGTTTGCTACCCTGAAAAAAATCATGTGAACTTAGATCACCCAAATTTTACTGCGTTTCTCTCGCTATGGAAATTGATTTTTAGGAGTGCTTCAGAATATCTACGCACTACAAGAGTTTTAGATTTTAAGAAGCTAACTTGATTCCTAAGCTACCACAGTAGAGTTGAAAATTCCAGATGATTAATGCTTCTCTCTTCTGAGTTTAAGGTTTGTGATCAGGGACGATCGCCAAAAATAATACTGCCTAGGCGAATCATCGTCGCTCCGGCTGCCACAGCCAAAGGGTAATCTTGGGACATGCCCATAGAGAGGTGTGGCAGAGAAAAAGTTCCTTGGTTGCTAATTTGGGTAGCCAGAGTCTTCAGGCTCTGGAAGGTGTGCAACATCTCTGCATCAGTTAAGCCAAGGGGCAGAATTGTCATTAAGCCTTGAATTTGCAGATGGGAAAGTTGAGCAAGGCGATCGAGGGCTTGCCAGAGTTGTGCTTCTGACCAGCCAAATTTACTGGGGTCAGGCAGGAGTTTGACTTGCAGGCAAACTTGGGGAGATTTATCCAATTCCCCAGCCAGGCGATCGAGCTTTTCGGCAAGGGCAAGGCTGTCACAGGAGTGAATCCACTCAAATAACTCTAGGGCTTTTTTAGCTTTGTTGGATTGCAAATGCCCAATCAAGTGCCAAGTAATATCTGTTAAATCCTGCAACTCCGCCTGTTTTGCCTCCGCCGACTGGACTTGATTCTCGGCAAAATCCCGTACCCCCGCCGCATAAGCCTCCCGCACCGCCTCCACCCCCACCTGTTTCGTCACTGCAATTAATCGCACTGAGGTGGGCAAATTGGCTCGGATTACCTCTAGACGTTGGGCGATCGGGGATGGTGCAGATTCTTGAGTAATAGGCATAAATTGGGCTACAAAAAGTTCTTAGCAATTTCTAGCAACTCTTCGACATAATTTCTCAAAACAACTCCTAAAATGGCGATCGGCACATCGGCATCCCTAGGTAGATGACTACATGAAAGTTTGTTTGTGGACTCCTTGGAGTTTACTATGCTCTGTCATCTGTCCCAAGCGGCGCAGGTGACGGAGGCGGTTTTCTACCATCAATCGAGCATCAGAGCGCCCAAGCGGCTCAAAGCTAAACCCACTGGGAGTTGAGGTCACAACAAAAAATAAACGTTGGGCGTAAAGGGTGGTAAATAACTCTTGGTTTTCTTCCACCATACAAACCCGGAATAATAAACCGAAGGTAGGATGATTAAGATAGGTTTCAGTGTTCATCAACAGTGGGGGGAAATATCTAACAGTTTATCTGACAGCTAAGAGGATGTCTGAAAAGGGATGATCTGTATTGTTTCGTACTCAGAGATCCCCCCTAGCCCCCCTTCACAAGGGGGGAACCAGATTCAAAGTCCCCCTTTTTATAGGCTTTGCCTTCCCGTAGGGT
>JAAUUE010000083.1 GCA_012031635.1 Coleofasciculaceae cyanobacterium SM2_1_6
TCGCCTGCTCTCGTGGCGGATTTTGTCTAAAAGATGTTCCCTAGCTTGGGAGCAGGAGATGCTGAGCTGCTACCTGTGGGTATTGGCAAGAGTCGGAGACGGCTTTGGTGTTGTCGTAATGGCAACTTTTTGGGGCTTTGGTTGGATCGGCTCTGCTGGCAGGGGAACTTCTGGGGGGAGGGGAAGAGCGAGCAGAATTCCATGCACCCCGATCGAGATCAATACAAGGATCGATCGACCTGATAATCCACTAGAGACTTTACCTAAGCTGGGAATGTTAAGGGGCTGATACATAGCAAGGAATGCAGAAAAAGGTTAACAAAGGAAGCTGGCTAAATTTGTTCAAGCTCAAGTTGTTAAGGATCAAAGGAGTAAAAATATATAAGAATGTCAAAATAATGAGCTAAAAAATGAGCTAAAAAATGAGCTAAAAAATAACAGCTAGAGCTGGGTAGAATTGATTCTAGGCTTTGATTTTAGGCTTTGATTCTAAGCCTCAGCAGAGAATGAAAAACCTAATCGATCGCACTAATCTCCAGCCCAGCCCTAAACTGAGAAAGTGAACTTAGCGCCAACCAGCCCGATCCATGATTCTTAGGGCTTCGGGGTTATTAGCTCCAAAGGTCGCCGCATTTAGTTGGTCTTCCTTAAATTCTCCAAACCCCCGGACTACTTCATTAGGAGATACTCCAGAAATCACTGGGTACTCATTATTCCCATCTGCAAAAATTCTTTGGGATTCTGGAGTAGTGAGATATTCAAGGAATCGAATTGCGCCTTCACGGTTAGGAGCATTAGCCACCACCCCGCCGCCACTGATATTCACGTGAGTGCCTCGATCGCCCTGATTCGGGAAAAACACCCCAATCTTGGAGGCTGCTTCCCGCTCATCAGCCTTGGAAGACCTAATTAACCTAGGTAAATAGTAGGTATTCGATATGGCAATATCCCCGGCTCCCGCAGCCACAGCCAGAATTTGCGGCGTATCCCCGCCTTCTGGGTTCCGGGCAAAATTAGCAACTATACCCCTTGCCCATTCAAGGGTTTTGGTTTCACCTTGGACAGCTAAGATGGAACCGGTGAGAGACTGGCTATAAACATTAGTAGAAGAACGAGATAATAAGCGTCGGCGCCATTTAGGATTGACCAAATCTTCGTAGGTAGATAGTTCACTGGGGTTAACTCGGTCTTTGTGATACATAATCACCCTTGCCCGCTTGGACAAGCCAAACCAGAATCCCTGCGGATCCCGGAGGTTGGCAGGAATGGCAGAATTTAAAGTCGAGGAAGAAACTGCTTGGAATAAGCCCGCTTCTTTAGCTCTCCACAAAGTCCCGGCATCTACTGTCATTAGGATATCAGCTGGACTGTTGCGCCCTTCCCGGCGAATCCGTTCTATAAGTTGATTTGCCTCAGCTTCGACTAAATTAACCCGAATCCCTGTACTCCGAGTGAAATTTTCATACAAGGCATTGTCAGTGTCGTAGTGGCGAGATGAGTATAAATTCACTACTCGATTTTGAGCAAGGGCTTGACGTTTCTGCCCAAGGGAGCCTACAGCCACAGCCGCCATAGCAGAGCCGGTGGCGAGGAATACACGCCGTGATATTTTCATTTGCTTACCAAAAAATTCCTATTAATTTACACACAAGCCCTGAGATCAGGTTTTAGATTCAGGCTTGGTAATGAAGGTAGCAATTGCTACTAACTCTTAAATTAATTTAGAGCTAATGATAGTAATTGTCAAGTAATCGGAAATGAAATTACCAAGGTATTTTGGCTAAATGCTTATAACCCTTGTCAAGCGAGAGTTCTGCTTATAAGCAAACCTGATATCCAGTCTCTTAAAGAAAATTTTTGGCGATGGAGTATACTCGAAAATCCTAAAAAAGGTTGAGTCTAGTTGCACTTTATTAGCATTAAGTCAAGACATAAAAAATAGCCCGATCGCCCTCCCTACTTTTCTCGTTGTCAGATTTACTGGTTCAGGGATTAACCGCTAAGGAGAATCGATCGCCAAAGAAACTCGATCGCCCCCAATCTGCTTCATTCTGCCCAAAATCTCCACAATCTCACCATAGGGTAAAGTTTGATCAGCCATCAGTAATACTGATCCTTGGGGATTGGTGGCAAGGTACGATCGCATCCTTGGCTCCCACTCTGTCACCCCGATCACTTGCCCTGCCACACTCATCTGTCCTTGGGTGTTTAATTCTATAACCAGTGGCTCAATATTCTCTTCTTGAGCTATTCCTGTCCCCGCTTGAGGCAAATTCACATCTAGAACACTCTGACCATTCCTGAGGGTCATAGACACGATAATAAAAAAAGTGAGGATGGTCATAATCACATCCATCATCGGTACTAAATTAACTTCCGGCATGGCTGCCGATTTCCGTTGGGACTTAAAACGCATGGTAGTCAGGGAGAGAGGGAGGATTCTGGCAGGAGGGCGATCGGTGGGATGATAACTGCTTCATTAGATTGGCGGTAAATCAACTCAAGCTCACTGCCCACGGCGGAAAAAATACTCCACTTGAGTTGCTTGGAAAGACACAAATAGGCGGAGAAAGCTCAGGGCAACGATCGCTACAATCATCCCCCCTGCCGTGGTAATTAGGGCTTCCGCAATCCCAGAGGCAGCTTTGGTAGTATCAATACTGCTGCCGCCCCCGCCCACATTCAAATTCTGAAAAGTGATAATTAAACCCGTGACAGTGCCAAGCAAACCTAACAGGGGAGCGATCGCCACCACCGTTTCGAGGAGCTTATCTCCCTTTTGCATTTGGATAAATTCTCGATCGCCTGCTGCTTCTAAGGCTAACCGAAAAGTTTCTGGGCTGGGCTGCTGGAGTCGGAGGGGGGCAAACAAAAACCTACCGATGGGTAAATGTTGATGCTGCTCGGCAATAGTAGCTGCCCTTCCTAGGTCATAACTAGCTACTTCTAAGATTTCCCGGACGATCTGGTCTTCATGGCGGAGGAGTTGCATCCAATACCAAGCCCTTTCCAAAGCACAGTATAGAGTAGCGATCGACAAGCCCACGATCGGGATCATTGTCGGTCCACCCTTAGCGACAAATTCGTATACTGTACTCATGGTTATTGTCTAAGTTATCGGATCGTCTAAGCCATCGAAAATAATCCTTATCTCGTAGCTCTGGTTTCGGAGAGACGCAGGACGTAGGGATGAAATTTATTCCGCTCGTAGGAACCCACCCAGATTTGATAATTACCTGCTAACCATCGACCAATGATGGCGGGATCTTTGCCTTGGAGGTCGTCATTACACCAAGTGCCACCGGGGCCAATTACTAACAAAGTAGTGTCTTCTGGACTCTCTACTTCCATACTCAGGTAATCAAAAAATTCTGTCAAGGTCAAAACGTGATCAGGTTGGCGATCGATAAACCCCACACAGGGACCCGTAGCTGTCTCGATCCGGTTAGCCGTCACTCTTGCAGAAATTTCTCCCCCACTAATCCCCCGTAAAGACTGGGGATCTGGACGAAATCCGGGATTGAGGGTGATATTCTCAAAAATCGGTGGAGCTTGGCTGCGGGCGATCGATCCCCCCACTAAACCTAATCCCAGACTAACTCCCAAACTAATCCCCACTCCCCCAAGGGCAATTGTCGTTCTTTTCCCTAACAGACCTAACTTTCTCAGCCTCAATCTAGAAATCATAAAAGTTTCAACTCAAATTTTCCCTAATAATACCAAATCGGATTTTATAGCTCTATTTGTTTATAACAATACATCTTGAGGGCGCAAAGCCTTGCACCCTTACAATTACCCTACAATTAATCGATAATTGATACCTGATAATTGATAACTGATAACTCCCCTTACCTCCTTTACCTCCTTTACCTCCTTTACCTCCTTTACCTCCTTTACCTCCTTTACCTCCTTTACCTCCTTCCCTGATAACTGTTCACTGTTCACTGTTCACTGATTCCAGTCTCGGTTTATCCAAGCCCCGTTGGTGGAGGATTACCCAAGTTTGTACCAAATCTGTGCCGTGGAGTTCCCCCGTGAGGGCGGCTCGCAGGGCTTTCATGACGACTGGTTTTTTCACCTTGAGTTCCTTAGTAGTTTTTTGGATCAACTCGCTGGCAGTAGTTGCTTCTAGGGGTTGATCGAGATGGGGGAGAATTAGCTCGATCGCTTCCTTGGCTCCCGGTTGCTCTAGGTGGGCGGTGGCTTCGGGGGATAATTCTACCGTGGTGGCAAAAAAGGCTTTGCTCATGGGAACAGCATCCTCTAGGCGGGTGAGACTTTCGGCAAGGAGGGTAGTTAAAGGTTCCAGCCAAGCTCGATCGCTCTCTAGATCAAATTCATAGCCAGCAGCTTGCCAGTGGGGAACCAGCAACTCTAGCAATTCTGGAGCCGGCATGGGATGGAGGTATTGGCTATTAATCCAATCTAGTTTTGCCCAGTCAAATTTGGCTCCGGCTCGGTTGACTCGATCGAAACTAAAATCTTTGGCGGCTTCCTCTAGGGTGAAAATTTCCTTACTGGTTTCGGGGTGCGACCAACCCAACAGAGTCATGTAGTTAGCCAAGGCGGGGGCAACAAAACCCATTTTCTTGAAGTCGGCGATCGCCGTTACTCCGTCCCGTTTCGAGAGTTTGCGTCCCTCTGGACTGAGAATCAAAGGGGTATGGGCAAAGGTGGGAACGGTGGCTTCGAGGGCTTCGTAGAGCAAGATTTGTTTTGCTGTGTTGGCAATGTGATCTTCTCCCCGGATGACGTGGGTAATTTGCATATCAATGTCATCTACCACCACCGCCAAATTATAGAGGGGCTGCCCGATGGCAATTTCTTGGGAGGCTCTAGCAATCACCATATCCCCGCCCAAATCTGCACCTTGCCAACTCACCTGCCCCCGCACCAGATCCTGCCAAGTAATCTCTCGATCGTCCTCAATCTTGAACCGAATCACGGGTTGTCTGCCCTCGGCTTCGTAGGCGGCTTGCTGCTCAGGGGTTAGGTTCCGGTGGCGATTATCGTAACGGGGGGCTTCTTTTCTGGCTTTCTGGGCTTCCCGCATGGCTTCCAATTCTTCGCTGGAAACATAGCAACGATAGGCTAGCCCCTTATCCAATAGTTCTTGGGTCGCTTGCCGATACCAATCTAGGCGCTGTGTCTGAAAGAAGGGTCCCTCATCCCAAGTTAACCCCAACCACTGCAAGCCTTCGAGAATATTCTCGGTATATTCTGGCTTCGATCGCTCCACATCAGTATCTTCGATGCGTAAAATAAATTTCCCTCCATGATGGCGGGCAAACAACCAGTTAAACACGGCAGTTCTGGCAGTCCCAATATGCAGGTTTCCTGTGGGGCTAGGGGCGATACGCACTCTTACAGTCATAATTTCTCGGCTAGGAATTTTTGAATATTTTTTAAGATTTTATGATACGAAACTTATGCAAAACTTTAGTATAGTCAGTACAGCATGAGTTTCTATCTACAGAATAGGGGCAAAGTTCAGGAAATTGATCATATCATTAAAATTATGCTTGATAAACTCTAGTATAGTTCCCTCAAATCTCCTTTTTTCAGTAAGACTTGAAGATTAGTAGAGTAGCCTGAGAGTGACTAAATAGAATTAAATTTGCTATAAACCAGAGACTAGAAGATTAGAGAAACTTGAATGATTTCAACTACTATTCATACAGAAAAATTAAGTTTTGAAGCATTTTTAGCTAGTTATCTAGAGGACGATCGCTATGAGTTAATTGATGGGGAGTTAATCGATTTGGAACCCACAGGACTCCATGAACAAGTGAGTGGTTTAATTAATCGGAAGTTAAATGTAGAGATCGATCGAGAGCATTTACCTTGGTTGATCCCGATGAAATGCCTAATCAAACCCCTAGGGAGCAGTTCAGCCCTCCGTCCAGATGTGATAATTCTTGACCAAACAGTTTTAGCCCAAGAACCTCTCTGGCGGAAGGAACCAGTAATTACCTTAGGCAACTCAGTGAAATTAGTAGTTGAGGTGGTCAGTGGTAATTGGCAAAATGACTATGCCCGGAAGGTTGAGGAATATGAGGCTTTAGGTATTCCTGAATATTGGATAATTGATTATTTAGGCTTGGGAGGAAAGCGTTATATTGGTTCACCAAAACAACCAACAATTACCATCTACCAGCTATTTAATCAAACCTATCAAGGGCAGCAATTCCGCCAGAGCGAATACTTGATTTCTCCTACTTTTTCTTCTCTAGAGATTACTGCCGATGAAATATTTACTGCGGGTCAATTAGCTTAATCTCCCAGTGGGTATTGCTCAACTTGCATACCATGACACTATTCATGATAGATAAAATCTTATGCTGCGTGTCCTAAATTAATTGACAATAACATTTCCTTAGCGATCGCCTCGATCATGGTTACTGCCACGCTATTTCCGGTGAGTTTTCGCATGGCTGTGTAGGTTCCCACTATCTGAAAATCTTCTGGAAAACCCTGTAACCTGAGCATTTCTCGTGGAGATAAGCGGCGCTGACCATTGACGAGTAAATAATTGTAGGAAGCGCTCGATCGCAAGGCACAAGAGAAGGGCAGAACGGAGATATTACCGCTTTTATTTTCATGCCAAATTGAGGGATAAAAAGGCTGAGTTTTTAATTTACTTTGACGTTTATTGATAATAGCTGGAGAAGCGAAAAGTTTGGGATCAATATCTAGGTCTGGCTCTAATATTTCCCGGAGAGTTTTGGTTAATTTTTGGGGTTGAGGAAAGTTGAAATTAATATTTTCTCGAAAGCCGACGATGATAATGCGTTCTCTTTTTTGGGGCAGATTAAAGTCTAGGGCATTTAAGATAGTGTGATGGACAAAATAGCCTAAAGTTTTTAGTTTATCAAGAATTACAGATAGGGTTCTGCCTCGATCGTGGGTATATAATTGTTTGACATTTTCTAATAAAAAAGCGTAGGGTTGCTTAGTTTTGAGGATTTCTTCAATGTTAAAAAACAATGTGCCTCTGGTATCGGCAAAGCCCTGTCTAGAGCCAATTACTGAAAAAGGTTGACAAGGGAAACCCGCCAACAAAATATCATGATCGGGAATATTTTCTGGTTTAATTTGGGTAATATCACCCGCCGGAATTTCTCCAAAGTTAGCTGCATACATTTTCTGAGCATCTCGATCGCATTCCGAGGTAAACACATTTTCACAACCCCATACCTCAAAACCTAAGCGAATCCCACCAATTCCGGCAAATAGATCGATCGTCCTCAGTTTCATAGGTTCTTGAAGATTAAGCCTTGATAGTTTTAAGACCCCTTGCTAGTAGGACAAATAATACTAAAATGCCTTGAATTACGCCTGCTAGGGAAGACTCTAAATTTAGTTCTAGGGGTAGCTGGAGACTGCCCACATTGAGAGCGCTGAAAAAAAGAGCCACAGGGAAAATTGCCCAGATACTATTGCCCACCAGCATGACAATTAATAGACCAATGAAGCCCAAACCACTGGAAATATTGGGAATCAGGCGATGAAACACAGCCAAAACCTGCACAGCCCCCGTTAACCCCGCCAAAGCTCCACAGAGGGCAAAAGCACTCAACAACTTCTGCACAGCAGGAATCCCCAACACAAAAGCCGCCCGGAGATTCTGCCCCACTGCCCGTAACTGCAATCCAAAATAGGTTCCTTGGATTACCACTAAAGTGATAGCTAAGCCGAGAATCCCTAAACCTAGCGCCACAGGACTCAATTCTGTATTCCCCCAAGTCGGCAACCAGAGAGACTCCGGGAATAGTTCCGTGCCGCTCATGGATGCCACCCCTTCCCGTTTCCAAGGACCAAAAATCAGGTAGAGAGCCAAACCCTGCGCCACAAAATTTAAGCCCAACCCTGCAAAAATTTCATTTACCTTCCCAAACACATTTAAGACTCCCGCAAATAATCCCCACGCCATACCGCCAGCGATGCCAGCGATTAATCCGAGGGTAATCGCTAAAGGTGCGGGTAAAATATCCTGAAACATTCTCAAAGCTAGGGTGGCAGCAATCCCACCGAGAGTAATTTGTCCTTCAATGCCTAGGTTATAAATCCCCGCAGTGAAGGCAAAGACCAGACCACTAGAGGCAAGGAGGAGGGAAGCGAGGGTAGCCAAGACTCGTGCAGTTTGATCAGCAGTACCAAAGGCTCCTCGAAATAGACTAAGAGCTACTTCCGCCGGGGAACCCCCCACGATCGCAATCAACAGCGCCGCCACAGACAAGGCTACCCCAAAGGGCAGGATAAAAGTTAGGAACTGCTGGGGAAAAGATGACTTCGAGGGACTTAGCATAACAGTTAGCAGTGAACAGTTATCAGAGAATAGGAGGTAAGGGGAGGTACAGGGAGGTAAGGGAATTATCAGTTATCAGTTATCAGTTATCAGTTAGGCAGGTTTACTGTAAGAGATTTATCAAATTATCAACTATCAAATTTTACTGTTTACTGTTCACTGTTTACTGTTCACTGTTCACTGTTCACTGTTCACTGTTTACTGTTCACTGTTCACTGTCCCATAGACTAGGGCAACCCATTGATTTTCACCCTGATTTTGACATAGGCGATCGAGAAATTCAAACCCTACTTGTTGACAAGCCACTCTCACGTCTTCTTCTTGATCGGTGGTGAAGCCCGCCATGATTAACAATCCACCGCCAGAATTTTGTTTAGGTTCGAGTTTCTTTATTACATTATCTTGAATGTCTTGAGAATCTTGAATATCTTGAGATAGAGCTTGGTAATAATCTGGCATGAGGGTACAGTGAATCCGGGCAAAAATATTTGCCATGATTAAATCAAACTTTACTTCGGCTCCGCTCAGTAACCCTGCTTCGGCTTCGCTCAGTAACCCTACTTCGGCTCCGCTCAGTAACCCTACTTTGGCTGATTTTAGTAAACCTCCCTGTACTGAACCAACTTCTCCCACGGTTTCGCCTAACCAATGTCCGAGATTATTGCCCTGACCCAAGCTGCCAGCTTTAGCAATGACTTGGAACTGGACTTGATTTAGTTCGATCGCTCCTTGGGTAGCCCGGACTGCGATCGGGTCATTGTCCAACGCCAATACCTGCGCCCCCAATTTGGCACTCGCCACACTCAAAATCCCGGAACCCGAACCCAAGTCTAGTACCCGCATCCCCGGCGACACATAGCGTTCTAGCATTTGCAAACTCACGATCGTGGCTGGATGCAAACCACTGCCAAAGGCAAGGTTAGGGTTGAGGTAGAGGGGAATAAGCAGAGATTCTGGGGATGGAGATTTTGGAGGGTGAGGTTTTGGGGATTGATCTAAAGTTTGCGTTGCTGGAGACTGATTAAATAGCTCCTTCTCTGGTGGCTCAGATAATTGCTGATTAAATCCTTGTGATTGCTCTGGGGATGAAGTGCTGACAGAGACTAAAAATTTATTCCCCACGGGTTGCTGAAAATGGCTGAAGAGTTGGGGTTTGATGGGGACGATCGAGACCTGCATTTCATTGGTTAACCCCGTGCGGTACAGAGGCGAGAGAATTTGCTCTAGATGATCTAGCTTTGTTCGGCTCCGGTCATCGTGGGGAATATAGAGGAGCATGGTGAAATCCCAAGATTCTGGATTTAACTCTGGTTCAAACTCTGGATCAGGTGATAGATAATTAGTGATTTGGATATTTTGGGGATCAATCTCCGTAGCCAGGAGAGTACACACCCAATCGATCGCCTCTGGGGTAGTATCAAGGCGGATTTCTAGCCATGTCATAGTTTCATCCATCATTTATCTTGTTGATAGATCCTGTATCAGAAATTGGGCAATTCTCGCTCCGGCTCCGGGTTTGCCAAGGCGACGACGACCGTTTTCACTGATGATCTGGAGGCGATCGGCATCCTGAAGAATTTTATAGATATTTGCCCCCACCTGCTCCGGTTGTTTCACAAGGGTGAGGGAAGCTCCCAAGAGACGGGTTTGAGCCTCTGCAAAGGCATAAGTATACTGAGGTCCTTTACCGGGGATGGCGATCGCTGGTTTCCCCAGACCGACAAATTGTTCCGTGGCTGTGCCTGCCATGGCTACCGCAAAATCTGCCCCAAACAGACATTCTCGAAATCCGTTCTGGGTCAGAATCAGGTTTGTTTGACTGTAGCGAAAGCTGAGGCTGTGCTGCTCTGGGGTTAAGCCGCAGGTCGTAGGCAGGGTACAGGGTTGCCATCCCCAACTCCTCAGGGGCTGCTGGAGAATTTCAAGATCGAGACTAGGAACGATCGCTGCCAGAAAAACTAAGGGTTGATGGGGAAATTGTTGACGGCAACTATCCATCGCTTTGATTAATAATTTCCAATTGTCGTAGGCTTCTGGGGGACGGGAGCCGGGTAGAAAGAGAATTGTTAAGGCATCGACACTTCGACTCCGCTCAGCGTCCACACTTTGACTCCGTTCAGCGTCCACACTTTGACTCCGCTCAGTGTCCACACTTTGGCTAAGTTCAGCGTCCACACTTTGACTAAGTTCAGTATTTATCAGTTCAGTATCTACACCTTGAGCTGGTTCAGTACTTCGACTCCGCTCAGTAACCACATTTTGGCTAGGCTCGATACTCTGACTAGATTCAGGCTTGGACGGTGAGTGTATTTGGCTAGGCTCAATACTTTTCTCCGGTTCAGGCTTGGACGGTGAGCGGAGTCGAACCGTAACCTCCTCATTTGGTAATTCTGAGTTAAACTCTGGCTCCTCCAGATCGTCCATCATGGGGTTGCCCAGATCAAAAGCCTTGATCCCCTGACGAGCCAAAAGCTGGGTAGTCAGTGTATCCCTCGGAAAAACGCCCCGACACCGCCGCCGAGTCATCAGCCACCGTTCCCAAGGCAAATAGACAGAACCAGACCAACCATCCCACCATGGTCGCCCCGGCAGTTCCCCTGCTTCATCCCGGAGATAGTATTCAGACTTGGCAGTGCCGACAAAATAGTATTCTGCCCCGCTTAACCAAGCTAGCAACAAAGGGACAATATCTCCGATCGCCAAAATCACCCCCCCAGCTTTGCGCCAACTCCGAATCGATCGCCACTGTTGCCACAGAAGTTGCAGCAAACCGCCCCGCAGATCTCGCCATAACTGTCTGCCATCCATGTAGATAAAACCCCCAGAGGGCATGGTCTGGGTCTGACCAGCAAGGGGAATCCCTAGGGTTCTATAGGCTCCGCCTTCACCCACGAGGGGCAGGGCGGCTAGTTTCGGGGCTTGGGGATGGTTCTGTAACTGCTGGAGGATTTTACTGGCGATCGCATCTTCTCCATGCCCATTACTGAGGCAAAGTAATCTCATCGAATCTTCATTCTTGACACTCTCACGGCTAAAGCACGTGGGATTCTTTAAGAATCCAGAATCTAATTTTTTAGTCACTGTACCTTAAAGGCGTTGTCAATGCGCCCCTATTCACTCGATACAACTACTTTTCAGTATTGCTCTTGTAATTACTTTTTTTCTTCGCTTTCTGGGTCTGTCACTCAGCCAATTCGGTACGCTCCCCATCCTGCCTTTATTTGCTCTTTTTGCGTTGCCTCTCTAAATAGGTGTACTAAGTGGCAGGGATTTCTCCTTAACTAGGATGGTTCATCACGTAGACAGATGTACTTACTTGCTGCTCAAATTTTATCAGAAAATTAAGGGCTTATCAAAAAACCGAGGATTTGGTTAGCTACATACCTATGCTCAATCACAACTGAGTTTGCAGTAGATTGGTGGGTTAGAGCTAGGAAAATCTATGGGTTGATAATTTTTGTACAGTTGAATAATTTCTTCTACAACTTCGGGGATTGTTAGGTGGTTGGTGTTGAGTTCGATCGCCCCCTCAGCCTTGGTAAAAGGAGCAATATCCCGGCTTTGATCCCGTGCATCCCGTTGGGCAATTTCCCGCTCTAGGGTTGCCACATCCACAGCGATCTGTCCTTGGGATTGCAGATCTTGGTGACGGCGACGGGCGCGCTCATAGATGGAGGCGGTGAGAAAGATTTTTAGCTCTGCTTCCGGGAAAACATGGGTAGCGATATCCCGACCCTCCGCCACAATCCCCCATTGGCTCCCAGATGGCGTTGGTACTGGACTAACTGCTGGCGGACAGCTTTTTGGGCTGCGATCGCCGAAACTTGGGAAGTCACCAAGGGGCTTCTGATGGCTTGGGTGACATCGACTCCGTTAATTTTAACGACCGGGGCAGCATGGGTACTGATTAATTCAATGCTTGACTGGCTGACTAGCTCGGCGATCGCTGGCTCATCTGCCAGAGAAATCCCTGATTGCAGAACCAACCACGTCACCGCCCGGTACATGGCTCCCGTATCTAAATAAATCAAGCCTAATTTTTCGGCAACCAACCGAGTTACAGTAGATTTTCCTGCCCCGGCTGGTCCATCAATGGCAATGATCGGCGATCGAGACCGGAGAATGACATTATCAATCAACCGAGTCTGTCCTAGCTTGGCAGCGATCGCTAATAACCCAGTTTCCACAATTTCTTCCAGGGGAGTTAGGGTAACGGGATGGACTAGCTCCACATACTCTAGGGCTAAAGCCGGGTGTTGCAGGAGGTGTTCCCGGACTGTGGTAACGAGGGGGTTTGCCCACCGCTCTCCCCGCCGGAATAGCTGCTCTGCCTGCTGGAGAGCTTGGGACAGATGAACAGCTTCTAGTCTTTGCTCTGGGGTCAGGTATTGATTGCGGGAACTGTAGGCAAGCCCAGAAACTTCTCGCACTGTGGGGCAGGGGACAATCTCGACAGGGAGATTTAAATCCTGCACCATCCGTTGCAAAATCGCCAACTGTTGAGCATCTTTTTGTCCGAGGTAGAGGCGATCGGGCTGGATCAGGTTGAGGAATTTGAAGACGATCGTTGTCACCCCCGGAAAGTGATGGGGGCGGCTATTGGCACAGAGGACTTGCAGCACCGGAGCCGGAGGCATCACCTGAGTTAAAGGTTCACCATTAATCCCTAGGGCAGCAGCATCGGGGGTAAACAGCACATCTACACCCAACTGGCGACAGACTTCCTGATCGGCTTCTAGGGTCTGGGGATAGCTATGCAAATCTTCGCCGGGGGCAAATTGTAAAGGATTGACAAAGATACTTACCACCACTAGCTCATTTTCTTGGCGGGCGCGTCGAATCAGGCTGCAATGTCCCGGATGCAAAGCTCCCATGGTCGGCACAAAGCCAATCACAGCTTTTGGGGACTGCCTCAATTTTCCTTTCTCCTCCGGAGAGGCTAAGCCCACAGGGAGGCTCCGCCAACGAGCAGTTTCTAGATAGCACCGGAGTCCGGCTAGGGTTTTGAATAGACGCATCTTAGTCAGAAAAGTTAGTCAGAAAAATTAATCAAGAAAAATTAATCAAGAAAATTCGGCAGGAAAATGACCAGACTTCATCCTACCCTGCCAACCTCTTTTCACCAAGAAGTCAGCTTGAATTATCCTAAGAGGATGTTTTATAAAACCTGAAAATAAAAATAGTTATCTTTATCTTAGATGAAGGTATGTTTTCTGCCTGTAGGTTTCACCCCCTGATACCTAAAAATAATCTAAATCTTTTACCCGAAAATCCTTCTCAGCTAGGACATTTTGCGTCTGATACCGAAGGATTCCGTCACTTTCCGAAAACTTAACCGATCCTTTTGTTGCATCTAGGTATGCTATACCTGACTTGAGCCGACCCAAACTGACGATACCCAATTGGTTACTGATTAGGTTAAGGTATTATGGGTATCTTATAGAACCTAGACGTTAAAACGAGAAACAAAAATTTATGACTGCAACTATTATCCAGCAAAAATACGAGATTAAAGATATTGCCCTCGCTCCTCAGGGGAAACAACGCATTGAATGGGCTGGCAGAGAAATGCCCGTGCTGCGGCAGATTCAAGCCCGCTTTGCTCAGGAAAAACCTTTTGCTGGTCTCCGGTTGGTAGCTTGCTGCCATATTACTACCGAAACTGCTCATCTGGCGATCGCCCTCAAAAATGGTGGTGCTGATGCGATTCTTATTGCCAGTAACCCCCTCTCTACCCAAGATGATGTGGCAGCAAGTCTGGTGGCGGACTATGGCATCCCTGTCTTTGCTTTCCGGGGCGAAGATGCGGCTACCTACGAGCGCCACGTACAGACTGCCCTTGACTACAAGCCCAATATTATTGTGGATGATGGTTGTGATGTGGTGGCTACCATTGTCAAAGAACGGCAGCACCAGTTGGCAGACCTGATTGGGACTACGGAAGAAACCACCACCGGAATTGTCCGTTTACAAGCCATGTTCAAAGCTGGAGTCCTAACTTTCCCGGCGATGAACGTCAATGATGCTGACACCAAGCACTTCTTTGATAACCGCTACGGTACAGGACAATCTACCCTCGATGGGATTATCCGGGCAACTAATGTTTTGCTAGCTGGCAAAATATTGTGGTAGCTGGTTATGGCTGGTGTGGCAAGGGTACAGCCCTGAGAGCTAGAGGTTTGGGTGCAAACGTGATTGTGACGGAAATTGACCCGATCCGGGCGATCGAGGCGGTGATGGATGGTTTCCGGGTGATGCCCATGGAAGCTGCCGCCGCCGAAGGTGATATTTTTATTACCGTCACCGGGAACAAGCACGTCATCCGGGAAGAACACTTTGCTGT
>JAAUUE010000084.1 GCA_012031635.1 Coleofasciculaceae cyanobacterium SM2_1_6
AGTTAAATGAAATACCTCCTATAAAACTTATTCTCAAAATATCATTGGTCAATCGTGATTGCCTATGGTCTAACATTCCTAGAAAATATTTTTGAATTGCTCTATCCTTACAATAGGATTGATATAGCGATCCTAAATCATTTTCTAAATTAGATTGCTTCTGGGAGGTGATTTTACCCGCCTGTGGCGGGTAAAATTCAGTTAGGACTGCTACACCTAGACCTAGAGAAAATACTTAAGAATTTAAGTCAAAAAATTTTCAATCTTGAGCCAAATCTTCTCAGAAAAGTTAGACTCTTCTACATGAAACCAATTAATTTCTGGATGGGAATGGAACCAAGTTTTTTGACGTTTGGCAAATTGCCGGGTATGGAGAATTGTTTGCTGGATTGCCGTATCTAGATCAGTTTCTCCAGATAAGTATCGACCCATTTCTGCATAGCCTAAAGTATTAAGTAAAGGCAAATTCTGCCCGTACTTTTTAATTAGATATTCCATCTCTTTTAACCAGCCCATTTCTAACATTTGATGGGTGCGTTGCTGGATTCTAGTTTCGAGGGTTTGCCAGTCGCTATCTAAGCCGATCGCCAAAATTGGATAACTGGGGGGATTTTCTCCCTGCTGGGCAGAGATGGGAACACCAGTGACGTAGAAAACTTCTAAGGCTCGGAGAGTCCTTCCCGGATCGTGGGGATGAATCTTTGTGGCTGCCGGTGGATCTACTTGAGACAACATTTGGTAAAGCTGGCTTTGGGGGATGGTGGCGAGTTGCGATCGCAGTTCTGGCTGGGGAGCTACTCTGGGGATGTTCATCCCGTGGGTAATGGCTTTGATATACAAACCCGTCCCGCCTACTAATAACGGAGTTATTCCCTGCTGGTGATAGTGGCTAATTAACTCTTGGGCTTGGGCTTGGTAGTCGGCCACCGTGAGGGTTGCTTGCGGATCGCAGATATCTATTAGATGGTGAAGAATCTGGGATCGATCGCTCAAGGAAGGTTTCGCCGTACCAATATCAAACTCTCGATATACTTGCCGGGAGTCTGCACTGAGAATCACCGTAGGGAATCGTCCTGCCAAGGCTAAAGCCAATCCAGACTTTCCCGTCGCCGTTGCCCCACAAATTACAATCAATTTCCCCCTAGATTCTTTACTAGATTCTTCGCTGGATTTTCCCCTAAGTATCATGCTGGTTTTACCTCCCTGTGCTACCTCCCAAAAAATACCATCCCAAATCCCCTAAATTTCGCCTTTAACCTATTTGTGTTATAATTTTGGAGTATTTTCTATCTTTAGCTCCTTATTGCGGGCTAGAGCCTGATATTTTTGGAGTATGGATATGCCAAGTACAAGTAATTATGGTGCTGATCAGATTCAAGTCCTGGAAGGTTTGGAAGCTGTCCGCAAGCGTCCGGGGATGTATATTGGTTCCACGGGACCGAAGGGATTACACCACCTAGTCTACGAGGCAGTGGACAACTCCATTGACGAAGCTCTGGCGGGGCATTGTACCCATATCGAAGTAGACCTCAACGCCGATGGCTCTGTGGCAGTAACCGATGATGGACGGGGCATTCCCACAGGTATTCATCCCCGTACTGGCAAATCTGCCCTTGAAACAGTTTTAACTATTCTCCACGCTGGGGGCAAGTTTGGGGGTGGTGGTTATAAAGTTTCCGGCGGATTGCACGGGGTCGGGATTTCGGTAGTTAATGCCCTCTCGGAATTTGTGGAAGTGACGGTCTGGCGAGAAGGTAAAGTCCATAGACAACGCTACGAACGCAGCTTTCCCGTTACTGAGTTGGTGGCAGAACCTTCTTCAGAAAATCGGACAGGGACTTCTATTTGTTTTAAGCCAGATATCCAGATTTTTACTACGGGCATCGAGTTTGACTACATGACTCTGGCTAGTCGATTGCGGGAGCTGGCTTATTTGAATGCGGGGGTGAAGATTACCTTCAGCGATCACCGTCTAGAACTCCTCAAAAGTGATGAACCCAGAATCGAAACCTACTGCTACGAAGGGGGCATCAAAGAGTACATTGCCTACATGAACCGGGAAAAGCAACCCCTCCACGAAGAGGTGATCTATGTGCAAGGGGAGCGGAATAATGTTCAGATTGAAGTGGCTCTGCAATGGTGTGTAGATGCTTACAGTGATAATGTTTTGGGCTTTGCGAATAATATTCGGACGATCGATGGCGGCACCCACCTAGAGGGCTTAAAACTGTCCTCACCCGGACGATGAATGCGATCGCTCGCAAACGCAATAGGATCAAGGAAAATGAATCCAACCTAGGGGGTGAAAATATCCGGGAAGGTTTAACCGCCGTGATCTCCGTCAAGGTTCCTGATCCAGAATTTGAAGGACAGACGAAAACTAAACTAGGCAATACCGAAGTCCGGGGGATTGTGGATTCCCTGGTGGGGGAAGTGCTGACGGAATACCTAGATTTTCGCCCCAACGTTGCTGATGCCATTCTCGAAAAAGCCATTCAAGCCTTCAAAGCGGCGGAAGCAGCCCGTCATGCCCGGGAATTAGTCCGGCGGAAATCGGTGTTGGAATCTTCACCCCTACCCGGTAAGTTGGCAGATTGTAGTTCCCGTGATCCTTCGGAGTCAGAAATTTTCCTAGTAGAAGGAGATAGTGCGGGGGGTTCGGCAAAACAGGGACGCGATCGGCGTTTCCAAGCTATCCTGCCACTCCGGGGGAAGATTATTAATATTGAAAAAACCGATGATGCCAAGGTCTACAAAAATAACGAAATTCAGGCTTTAATTACGGGCTTAGGCTTGGGGATTAAGGGAGACGAGTTTGATGTGGCGCAGTTGCGTTATCACCGGATTTGTCTGATGACCGATGCGGATGTGGATGGGGCGCATATCCGGACGTTGTTATTAACTTTCTTCTATCGTTACCAACGAGCGCTAATTGAACAGGGATTTATTTATATTGCTTGCCCTCCTTTATATAAAGTGGAGCGGGGGAAAAATCATTACTACTGCTACAGCGATCGAGAACTCCAAGAACTCGCCGCCGGATTCCCCTCTAATGCTAACTACACGGTACAACGCTTCAAAGGGCTGGGGGAAATGATGCCCCAACAACTCTGGGATACCACCATGAACCCAGAAACTCGGACTCTGAAGCAGGTAGAAATTGAGGATGCTGCTGAAGCTGATCGTATTTTTACAGTACTGATGGGCGATCGGGTGGCTCCCCGCCGGGAATTTATTGAAACCTACGGCTCGAAAATGAACCTCACGGATTTGGATATTTAACAGAGAGAGAGGGCATAAATCGGGCGTAAAGCCTTACGCCCCTACAGATTGAAATATTTGAGAACAAAATATGGATGATTTATTTTCTCATCGTTTAGAAGAGATCTATATTGTCCAATCTACCCCAGAGCATCGACAAAAGTATGCCCAATTTTTCACGCCTTATAAAATTGCCCAGTTTATGGCAGCTTGGGTGTTAGGGGGCGATCGAGAAGTTCAAGCTATCCTTGATCCGGCGGTAGGATTGGGGGTATTTATTCGAGCAATTCGAGAACAGTTAGAAACATCCAAAATATCTTCAGAAATATCTTCAGAAATATCTTCAGAAATATCTCAAGTAAACATTAAGGGCTATGAGTTAGATCCGCAAATTTTGGCGATCGCTCAAAGAGAATTAAATAATTTAGACCAGCCTCCTAATATCCAGTTAAGTATTCAACTTTTAGGGCAAGATTATCTATTTCATGATTGGGAATATAAATATGATGGGATTATTGGCAACCCGCCCTATTTTCGATTTCAAGATTTCCCCGATCGACATTTAGCTCTACAGGAATTGAGCGATCGCTTAGGGATCAAACTAAGTGGCTTTACGAATATTTATGCATTATTTCTGCTGAAATCAATTCATCAACTCAAAGAAAATGGTCGTTGTGCCTATATTATTCCCTCAGAATTTCTTAACTCTAACTACGGCAAAGTTGTTAAGCAATATCTTTTAGATCATGGCTCTCTCCGCTATATTATTATTTTTAACTTTCAAGAACATATCTTCGATCGAGCCATCACCACCTCTAGTATTTTTCTCTTTGCTTGCGATCGCCAAAACCCAACTATTGAATTTATTAATATTACTGCCGTTGAAGATTTAGATAATCTCTTACAAAAAATTAACACCTATCCAAACCCGCAGAAACCCTCTACCCATAAGCATCTCAAGGCTGGCATTAAATGGCGTAGCTATTACCAAGAAACCCAGACAGACAAATATCAGAACCTTGTGGATTTCTCTACCTACGGAAAAGTTTCTAGAGGGATTGCCACGGGTGCAAATGATTATTTTCTGTTTTCATCTAAAAAAATCTGGGAACTCCAAATCCCCCATCAATATTTTTTAACCATCGTAGGCAGAGCAAGTCAAGTAGCTAATTCTATCTTTACCCAGCAGGATTTCGAGCAGTTAGTAATTAATAATAAGTCTGTATTTATTCTCAATGCTAAAGATTTAGAAAATCCCCAAATTAAAGAATATATTCTCTGGGGAGAAAGTCAAGGGATTCATCAAAAATATTTAACTAGTCATCGTCGTCCTTGGTATGCGATCGAGCGGCGATTACCTGCCCCTATCTGGGTTTCTGTCTTTAGTCGGGGTGGATTGAAATTTATCAAAAATGAAGCAGGAGTAAGAAATTTAACCACCTTTCATTGCGTGTATTTAAATGCCTTGGGACTAGCTAATATTGATTTATTATTTGCTTATTTATTAACTGATGTAGCAAAAAATATCTTTGCTGATCAACGCCGGGAGTATGGAGGCGGCTTAGAAAAATTTGAACCCAATGATTTAAATCACAGCAAGGTCATTAATCTAGAAATCATTTCCCCTTCAGCCACCATAGAGATACTAAGTTATTATCAAAAATACAGAAATTCCCTAGAAGATAGTCAGCAAAGTTCTGAGGCTCTCGATCGACTGAATAGTATTTTCATAGATATTCTGTAAGAAAAATAGCTTTGCTACAGGAGTTTTGTTAGAATATTGTTCTTAATTACTACACTCTTTTTCTTAAGAACTTTGGGATAAATTAGAATTTGCTAAAAATAGCAACCACCAAAACTCATGGGTAAACTGACCACACTCAAACCAACTTAAAGTGAACAATAAATAGGCAACTGCCCCAGCTTCTATACCCTTAATCGGCGAGGCTCTTAATCCATAAAAGTTATAGGTTATTAGGGCTATATAAGGTAATATTCCCAGAAAACCAACAGACAAGATCGTATCTAAAAATAAATTGTGAGCTTTGTAGGTAGGAATAGGTTTAGTTTGAATTTGTTCTAGTGTAAATTGATAACTAAAGCTGAAGTCATCTAGCTTAATTATTTGCGGCTGTCCTTGAGAATGTATCGTGTAGGGATAAGCAATTCCAAAGCCATTAAAGCCCCAACCAAGTATAGGTCTTTGGCTAATACCTTTAGAGGCTAGTTCCCATAGATGCAGGCGATCGGAAGTTATTTGTTTAATTAAAGGCAGATTGCTAATTTGCCGATTAGTTGTACTAAAAACTACTAGAGCTAAAGCTATTAAAGTAAAAGGAACGAGTATTTTATAATATTTGCTACCTAGTAAATAAGCTATGGATATTAATCCAGCAATAATTGCCATTCTAGTCTGAGTTAGAGCAAGAGCAACAGTTGTAGGAATTAAAAAAATATATTTTGGATGTTATTAAGCCATCCTTGGCGTTGACTGAAGACTGCGAGGACAACTACAAAACAAAGGATAAAGGCAGCGTGACCTCGATGGGAATAGAGTCCGATCGGTTGCTGATTTTGAAAAATAGTGCTGACTAAAATATTATCCTTGAGCAATTTTCCGGTAGTTACGGTGTAATCAATTTTCCAGTTAATTATTTGAGGGAAGATACTTAAGGCTGTTAGGAAACCACCAATTAATAGACCTTGGAGTTGCGATCGCATCAACTCTGGATAGAGTTTAACAATGAGATTATTAGTGAGCGTAAACATAGCAATGAGCAGCCAATAAAGCCATCCATCTCGCATTTGCTCCTGCCCTAGGAATGACATTTCTGGGAAAGGGCTAAACATAGTTGCTAAGAATCCAATTGCCAAGAATACTACCCATAAGGTCAAATTAATTAACCATTGGTTAGATATTTCAATTGATTTATTGGCATCAAGTTTATTGGCATCAAAAATAAGGCAGATATTAAGAATGGTAATGATTGTCACTACAACTATTTTCGGTTGCGTCCAAATATCTCCTCTGCTGTTTCCCCAAGGGTTAATAAGAATTACACTAAGGATAAGTAGGATAGTATATAACACTTTCATTACTGTTTATATCCCTTAAGTTTCCATCTTCTAAATATAATTCCTAGAGCGAAAACTAGAAATACGAGGGAAGAATTTGGTTCAGGAACTTCAGGAGGACTATCCTCAATGCCGGCAGCAGCAAGTTTTGCCTGATCATCTTCTGATTCTCCAAAAGGAATAGACTCATCAGAGATTTCAGAATCATACATCCAGTAATTATCAGGATTATTCATCCAGTAGTTATCTACATCATCTGTCGAATGATCATGAGCATGATCTGTCCAGTAATTATTTGATGAGGTATCTAGTTCATCCATCCAAGAATCACTTGAGGTAGAAGATTGGGAAGAGTTTGGTGAAAATAGCATTGAGTTCTGGAGACTCCGGATAATCTCAGAAATGGCGGGGTCTAAGTCATTAGAAGGAAGCACCTGCGTATAATCAGTATTGACACTAGCAGTTCTCTGAGAACTGAGAGCAGCTACAGCTTGAGGGCTACAACCACCGCCACCGCTACCGCCTGTGCAGGGATCCGGTGGATTAGAATTATTCCTGAGATTAAACCAGAAGTGATTATTCCTAACTAGTTGACTGATCCCGTTTTGCATGGAGCCATTGATCATTTGCTCTCCGGGCTTAACCCCCAGAAGAGCCCATCACCTAAACCAACCCCCGCAGGTTTGCCTCCAAAACCATTTATCCCGCCACTAGCCTTCCCTGTTTCCCAGTCAATGTTCTTGTAGAAGAAGCCAATGTTTCCTTCTCCAGCAGGAATATCATAGTTATCACCACGCAGCACTAATTGAAAGGAGGCAAGTTTGTCTTGATTTTGTCGAAAATAGCCAACGTTGTTCCAAGTAATAATTGTTTGATTGGGAACGTCTGTCCTAACTCTAATACTTCCTCTAGCTCTGGTATCTATATCTGCCCAGTAGGGAGCGATGATGGGGGCAGTTGTATTTGTAAGTAGAGATTGGGAGGTAAAGGTACTAACTGGTTTGCCAAAGGAGACGTTGCCATTGTTATTAACATAGAGGCTATTGTAGGTTTTGTCGAAGTAGGTGAAGGGATAGTTTAGGTTGAAAGCGAAAGACCTGTCATCATTTTTGGTATAGCCGGGTAAAAGCTGCCCAATACCACCGCCAATTAGGTCAGTGTAGAAACTAGAAAGACATTTATCATTGCTCCCTGTCCAAGAGATAGGGCATGTTTCATTTTTAGTAGCTATATTCTCCCATCCCCATTTAAACCCATCATAAAGTGTTACATCATATGTTTTTCGACCGAATCTTTCAGTCTCAATATAAGTTACTGGAAATAGTTCCGCTACCCAGACATGGGAATTCCACGGGTCGAGTCTATATGGTCTATCAAAAAGTCTAGCGTTGCCAACTGCACGACTATAAAATGGAGTTCCAAAGGTAACATGTGAACTGCCTACATCAATATCATTAAAGAATTCTCCGTGCCCCCAATCTTGGGGGGGTCTATTGAGATCCCTTGGTCTTTGTGGATACTTTGTGTGATTAGTCATCACTCTTTGAATCCATGTAAGGTTGGAAGGAATAGCCATTCCTCTTGGCGGTGTATAGTTAAGATCAATATAAGCACCAACTCCAGAACTATCGCTCCCTCCTGGACATACTCTACCGAATCCACAGGCAACGTAGTCTGTTATCTCAACACTTCCAGGTAGTTGATCTCGTGAAATTGTAAAATTCCAACCACTTTCCCATCCAAGGTTCAAGAGTCTTCTAAATTCTGGAGACCCGCCCATATTAATATTTTGAAATTCCCGCAATTGTGTAATGCCAGTATAAGCTTCACGTGTATATGGATGAATTACAGTATATTGCTGATTGGGAAGGAATTGTTGAGTTCCTCCTCCCCCTCTACCCAGAACAAGGTTAAATGCATGACATTTATAATCTAGTAACCCAACCATAGACACGGTTGATAAAATTATCAAACCTAACTTGAACTTTACCATAGTAAATCTCCTACTTATATTAATTCTTTGATTTTTGTTTTTTATATTAATAGCTTGATTTTCAAATTATTTGAAATTCTAAAAAAGGAGTGCGAACTAGTCCAATCCATATCTCGTCTAATATACTTGGTACAATATGTGTATAATAACTGTTAAAATAAGTATCCTTTGAATATTTGGGAACTTCTCTTACTTGATATTTACACCTAATTCGATAAACTAAAGGTTGACTAGAAAATTCACTTAAAAGAAGTTTTATATCTCTAAATACTAGGTAAGTCATAAGCTGATAAGTATCTTCTTCTCCTACTGAATATGCTTGTTTAATAGGCACTCCAGAGGCTTTTTTCTTCTTTCTTTGCTTCACCTTTTTGTAAGGCTTGTACCATGAAATAATTCCCCTAAATATAAGAGTAATTGATTTTCCGGGCGCAGCAAGAATAACATTTGAATTATGGGGCAAAAATGGTGAATCAGTACTATAGCTAGTTCCTTCTATATATCCATTAATCAGTACTTGTTCAAACACTAAATTACCTGGAAAACAAAAGAAATAATTATCTTGGCTACTATTATTAGTTATTTTCATACCTAGCTCAAAAGATGTTGTTGAGTCTAATGTTTTCTCTGGTTTGGTCAAAACAGAATTAGAGACCATTGTTTGGAAAGAAACACCACCTATTTCTACAGGTTCACTGAGTGTTGGTAATTCTGGAGTCATATAATTGAAAGAATTAGGTTAATTAGTCAGAAGATAATTTAATCCCATGTTACTCTTAATACCTTTTGACCACCGAAGAATTAACTTACAATGAATACATCGTACAGGGAGTATATCTATATCGGCTGTGCTTTAAAATACTTCTAATGAAAATAGTTTGCTAAATTAATAAAACTTTATATATCTCTTTTGAATTACTACTCTGGGGAGATACAGACTTGTGGATACGATCGTGGAGAATTATCTCCAATTTAGTCGCTGGAAACTTTTTAGGCATTCTCGTTAGCGATCGATAACTGCTCACTGATTAACTGTTCCCTGAAGATGTAGACTAGGAAGAGAGTCGATTAAGGAAATTTGTTATGGTGCTTGAGTCTAGGCAAGTCCTGAGAATTGCGGCGATCGGGGATATTCATGAACAATGGGAAGCTGCTGATGCCCTAGCTTTGCAATACTTGGGAGTAGACTTGGTTCTTTTTGTGGGAGATTTTGGGAATGAAGCCGTGGAAATTGTGGAGGCGATCGCCCAAATTCCTTTACCCAAGGCAGCCATTCTCGGCAACCATGACGCTTGGTACACTGCCTCGGACTGGGGTAGAAAAAAAGCCCCCTACGATCATCACGAAGAAGACCGGGTGCAGCAGCAACTAGATTTACTAGGGAAAGCCCATGTGGGTTACGGCAAGCTCGATTTCCCGGAGTTTAATCTCTCGATCGTCGGTGGTCGTCCCTTTAGCTGGGGGGGAGGAGAGTGGAAAAATAAAGATTTCTATCAAGACCGCTACAATATCCAAAATTTTCCCCAGTCTACTAACCGGATTATTGAGGCAGCCAAGAGTGCGACCTGCGATCATTTAATTTTCTTGGCGCATAATGGACCTGTGGGACTGGGGGAAGAGGCAGAATCCCCCTGTGGACGAGATTGGCAACCCTTGGGCGGAGATTTTGGGGATCCTGACCTTGGTTTGGCGATTGCTGCCACCCAGAACCTCGGTAAATCCATTCCCCTCGTCACCTTTGGGCATATGCACCACCGCCTCCGCCATACCCAAAAAATCCAACGCCAAGCGATCGCCACCAATCTCCGAGGTACTATTTATTTCAACTGTGCCAGTGTCCCCCGGATCATCCAAACCGCCACCCAACGCCTCCGCAATTTTTGTGTAGTCACCCTAGAGAATTATCAAGTTACTGAAGTTGCCCTCATCTGGTTAGGGGATGATTTTCAACAGGTATCCCAACATATTTTCTATAGCGTGGTTAATAGTGCGGTCGATCGTCCAGACAACGAATAAGATTCAGAAAAATTCACTGAAATTCACTGAAATATAGCTTGACTTTTATATTACTGCATGATTATATAGTTATAATAACTTCAATAAAGCAACTAAATCGGGCTTCTAGTAAATCAGACTTTTGGTAAAGAGGTAAAGAAAAATATCTAATCAAGAAAATTGCCTAAAAGCCCCCAAAAATCTCTTCCAAAAAGCTCCTAAAGAAAGTATAGAAAAATGAGGTAACTATGATATTTCGCCAACTATTTGAACAGGAAACTGGTACTTATACTTACTTGATTGCCGATCCAGAAACCAAGGAAGCAGCTTTGGTAGACCCAGTGGTGGAAACCTTGGAACGTGATTTACAACTGCTCAAAGAATTAGGCTTGACTCTGTGCTATTGCCTAGAAACCCACATCCACGCTGATCATATCACCGCTACGGGCAAACTCCGGGAATTGACCAACTGCCAAGGGGTAGTCCCTGCCAACGCTACAGCTAAATGTGCGGATATTTTTCTGGGAGATGGAGAAATTTTACGAGTTGGGTCGGTGGAGATTCAGGCGATCGCCACCCCCGGGCATACCGATAGTCACAATGCTTATCTGGTGAATGGCGATCGAGTCCTCACGGGCGACTCTTTATTAATTCGGGGTTGTGGCAGAACTGATTTTCAGAGTGGCAGCACCACAGGTTTATACCATTCTGTTACGCAACAACTATTCACCCTCCCCCCAGAAACCCTAGTCTATCCCGGTCATGACTACAAAGGCTTTACAGTGTCCACCATTGGGGAAGAAAAACAACATAATCCCCGCTTTTCTACCCAAACAGAAAATAGTTTTGTCAACTTGATGACGAATCTCAATCTTCCTAACCCCAAAAAGATTATGGAAGCTGTCCCTGCCAATGAACATTGTGGCAAGATCACGGTAAAAATTTAACAAAGTAGCTATCTAAGCTAAGACTATTTACTCCACTATTTAATAGTGAATAAAAACTCAAAAAACAGGTAATTAAATAATGAATATGACAACAGACCAGATGGGAGTAATCCAAGAAATCAACGCCGCAACCTTGCAAAATTGGTTGAATGAAAATCAAGTTACTCTGTTAGATATAAGGGAACCGGGAGAGTATGCTGGAGAAAAGATTGCCGGAGCAAAACTAGTTGCTCTTTCTAAATTTAATCTTAGAGATATTCGACTACTTGAGGAGCAAAATCAGAAACAAATTGTGCTGTATTGTCAAAGTGGTAATCGTTCAGGAATTGCCGCTAATAAATTACTAAATGCTGGCTTTGATCAGGTTATCCATCTCCAAGGTGGACTAAACAATTGGAAACAGGCTGGATATCCTACCGAGATCAGTAGAAATGCGCCCATTAGTATTATGCGACAAGTGCAAATAGTTGCTGGAACTCTAGTATTTACTGGCACAATTTTAGGAGTATTGGTTTCCCCTTGGTTTTTAATTCTTAGTGGCTTTGTTGGGGCTGGTTTGATTTTTTCTGGGGTAAGTGGCACTTGTGCCATGGGTATGTTATTGGCAAAATTACCCTACAATCAATGATTTTTTGAGCAATTATTTTGAGCAATTAAGTTAGTAATAATCTGGTAATCAAAATGTGGATTCTTGGACATATTCTCGCCGCCGGAATTGGCGTTAGCTTGGGTTTGATTGGAGGTGGTGGGTCGGTTTTAGCTGTACCTATTTTAATCTATGTAATGGGGATTTCTCCAAAGCCAGCGATCGCCATGACCTTAGTAATTGTTGGGACTACGAGTCTGATTGGGATGATTCCCCACTGGCAGCAGGGAAATGTCAATCTCCAAAAGGCTGCTATTTTTGGATCGGCAACGATGTTGGGAGCTTTTATTGGGGCAAAGATTGCTTCCTTACCCGTTATTACAGGAGTTATTCAGTTAATACTTTTTGCGGCGATGATGATAGTTGCTGCGGGATTTATGATCATGAAAAGTAGCAAGTCTACTAAGCAAATTTCTCGCCATCAAGACCTAGAACTTTATCCGCAACCAGTGTGTAAATATTGTTGGTTATGGCTGTTGACGGAGGGCTTTTTAGTGGGGATTTTAACAGGTTTGGTGGGAGTTGGCGGCGGGTTTGCGATCGTTCCGGCGTTGGTGCTACTAGGCAAAACCCCAATGAAGGAAGCGATCGGCACTTCTTTATTAATTCTTGTCTGTAATTCTGTAGCTGGTTTTCTGGGATATTTAGGACAAGTGCCTTTAGATTGGCAGCTTATGGGTTCTTTTACGGTGGCGGCAAGTTTAGGGGTTATTAGTGGATCGTACTTAGCCAAGTATGTTGATGCCAAACAATTACAAAAGAGCTTTGGTTATTTCCTTCTAGCCGTAGCCGCATTTATTTTATTTCAAAATCGCAATGCCTTTTCTACACCCAGACAAGCTGAGATTGATCACAAGGTAAATTTAGCGATGAGTAAGAATTTCTAAGTAACTTATTTCTAAGTAATTTATCTATGGTCAAAGAGGATTGACTTGTGAAATTTTTTTCTTTACATAGCAGTCCTAAATGATTTCACCCACCTGCGGCGGGTGAAATCACCGACCAGAAGCAATCTAATTTAGAAAATGATTTAGGGTCGCTATATTAGAATAGATTAAAGTAAAAACAACAAATAAGTTATAGAAAAACCCTATGGAGAAATCTTCTGTTAGTGCTTTGGGGCAGGTGTCTGATTATTTTAAGGTTTTGTCGGAAGTCAGTCGAGTGATGGTACTGTGTTCTTTGAAATCTGGATCGAAGAATGTGAAGGAAATTATGGAGGAAACTGGCTTAGGGCAGGCTAATGTTTCTAAACATTTGAAAGTTCTCAAGGATGCGGGATTTGTCGATCGCCAACCAGAGGGAGTGAGTGTGTATTATGAAATTGTCGATCCGATTATTTTTGACTTGTGTAATCTGGTATGCGATCGCCTCTCGGTACAACTCGAAGAAAAGGCTAAACAATCAGAGGAACTCAAGGCTCTGCATTATTCTCTATAGTTAGGATTATCTAAAACAATTTTGCCGATCGCTGTGCCACTTTCCCAATAACTATGGGCAAGGCTAACCTGATCAAAACTAAAAGATTGGGGATCAATTAGGGGTTTAACTAAATTTTTATCTACGAGTCGGGCTAAATCTGTGAGGATTTCTCCGTGCCTAGCTCTGCCCAAATTATGCAGCATAGGGATCAGCATAAAAACTACGTGGAGGGTCAAACTTTTGCTATGCATTAAACTCAGATCGTGGGTGGAATTAGTTGAGATGGAAACCACCGTTCCCTTCAGTTTGGCAGCAGCAAAGGAAGTATCTAAATTGCCCTTACCTACGGTATCAAACACCAGATCAAAGCCCTGACCATTGGTGTGTTCCTCTACGTACTCTTCCACAGATTTTTCTCGGTAGTTAATCGCCACATCCGCCCCTAATTGGCTAGCGATCGCTCCCTTTTCCGCCGAAGAAACCGTAGTGAAAACTCTAGCTCCTGCCCATTTTGCCAACTGGATCGCCACATGCCCCACCCCCCCAGTGGCTCCATGAATTAAAACCGTTTGTGCGGGCTGCAAGGCTCCTCGATCGAACAGAGCCTCCCATGCAGTAATTCCCACCAAGGGTAGAGCTGCTGCTTGGGATAGAGTCAAACTTTTGGGCTTGAAGGCTACCAAATCTGCATCCGCCAGCAGAAAATCTGCCAAGGCTCCCCCCAATCCCCTAACACCACCAGCACAGGCATAGACTTGATCGCCGACTCGAAACTTTCCTACCCCCGCCCCCACAGCCGTGATCACTCCCGCCACATCAGAATGCAACACCGCAGGCAAGGCTGGAGCAATCCCGGGGCCAAAGCGGCGAATTTTGCAATCCACAGGATTAACACTAGAGGCAGCAACCTGAATCACCACATGCCCAGGAATCACTTCCGGGTTTGGCAGTTCCCAGGGAGAAAAAACATCCGGTTCCCCAAAAGCAGTAATTACTTGTGCTTGCATATAATCTTAAACTTTTAACTTTTAACTTTTAACTTTTATTTAACTTTTAACTTTTAACTTTTAACTTTTGACTTTTAACTTTTTAATTATCCCCCAAAGCCGCCTCGATCGCCCCCAATAACTTCTCCTGACCCCAATCAGCCAGTAAATGGGCAGCGATCGCACACCCCCCGCCCCTACTCCTTCTTTGACATAGCCCGCCTCGTAAGCCCGGAGTTGGGGATAGCGAGATTTGCAAAGCTCAACTGAGTTGCCAACAACGGCACACCACCAATG
>JAAUUE010000085.1 GCA_012031635.1 Coleofasciculaceae cyanobacterium SM2_1_6
TCTGAAAAGAGACGGTCTGTAGTATTCCGTACTCAGCGATCCCCCCTAGCCCCCCTTAAAAAGGGGGAAACCGGATTCAAAGTCCCCCTTTTGAAGGGGGATTTAGGGGGATCGAAACTTTTGCCACCCACAATAAGACTTTTCAGACATCCTCTAAGAGTATAATTATCTCTGGAAATTAATTAGAACTTAGCTAGAAACTAGCTGGTAATTAGCTGAAAGATTGTTAAAAATTAGCTGAAAACTAGCTAGAAATTTCTTTTGAACTAACTAATAAATAACTAATTAATTATTAACTAAAAACTTAACTACAAATTAAAAGTTAAACGGAGATAAGCGCAATTATGAGTCAATCTATGGATCCTGTGGTGGTCATGAAGCAGGAAGTCGGTAAAGCGGCAGCAAATCTGGTGGTCTCGAATACGATCGTTGGTCTGGGGACTGGCTCCACCACTGCCTATGCGATCGAATACATTGGCGATCGGCTCAAAAATGGCGAAATTAGCAATATCCAAGGTATTCCCACTTCCTTCCAAGCGGAAGTCTTAGCCAAGCAGTACGGGATTCCCCTGACGACCCTAGATGCGGTGGATCACATTGATATGGCCATTGATGGAGCCGACGAAGTAGATCCCCAGAAAAACTTGATCAAAGGCGGTGGCGCTGCCCATACGAGGGAAAAAATTGTGGATAGTCTCGCTACTCAATTTATCGTGGTGGTGGATAGCTCCAAACTAGTAGAAAAATTAGGTTCCACCTTTAAGCTACCTGTGGAAGTTATTCCCATGGCGATGACTCCGGTGATGCGGGCGATCGCCCAATTGGGGGGCAAACCAGAACTCCGCATGGGCATCCGAAAAGCTGGCCCCGTAATTACCGATCAAGGCAACATGGTTATTGATGTGGAATTTGCCGCCATTCCCGATCCTGCTGCCCTAGAGAAAACCTTAAATAATATCCCCGGTGTCTTAGAAAATGGTTTATTTGTAGGGGTAACTGATCTGGTTTTTAGTCGGTGAAGTTATTGACGGCAAACCCACAGTTAGAGAATTTTAAGAGGCTATTTATTCTGATTTTCCGCCCCCGCCGGGGACGGAAAATCAAGCCTTCTAGATACTTTACAGATGAACTCTAATACAGAATTTTTAAATGCTATTTCACCTTGGTGTTTTCCAGTTAGATACTGATAGTAAGCATCAAACTTTTTGGCATAGTTTAACAGCCCCTGCTAGATTACTAATCATCCTCATTTTATTATTGGGGGTTGTCCTCACTCCCAATGGCTACTGGGGAAACTGGCTAGTTTATGGATTGGTAGCTGGGAGGTTAGTTTGGATATCCCAAATCCGGCTGCCCGTTCTCCTCCGCCGGGTTGCCCTAGAGTCAATTTTCCTGAGTGTGGTCTTGATTGGGACTTTGTTTCGGCGGGATGGGGAAGTAGTCTGGAGTTGGGGTTGGTTGCAAGTGACGGAGACAGGATTAGTAATTTTGGGGAGTGTTTCCCTGAAGGCGTTTCTATCTCTAATTCTCCTCAATCTGTTGACCATGACAACTTCGATCCCAGACCTACTCAATGGGTTATTAGTTCTGAAAACTCCTCCTTTATTAGTTGCCATTATGATGTCGATGTATCGATATATTGATGTGCTAATTAAGGAGTTTCAAGCTATGCAGAGGGCGGCTTCAGCCCGGAACTTTCGAGGGAGTAATCACTGGCAGCGCTTAGTTTTAGGGAGTATGCTGGGTTCTTTATTTATCCGTACCTTCGATCGAGGCGAGCGAATTTATCAAGCCATGTTAGCCCGTGGTTATCAAGGCATCCCGACTCAATCCGTGGCGACTAAATTTACTTCTAGGGATAAGAAAACAATTATTTTTACCCTGATCTTGGTGTTACTAGAAAAAGCAACTCTACTTTTTTAATACTGATGATTCCCTACTGATACTCTGTAATTATTTTGCAATTATTCTGTAATTTCTGCGTTATGTCTCCGGGCTATTTTCAGGATTTTCCTAACTATCCAATTAATTCCTAAGTGATTAATTACTAGGTGATTTCATGCTGTCTCGGAAGGCAAAAATGATGGCAAGTATCACCGAGGGAGTAAGAACGATAATTAAAGCTACTAGAGGATTACCTTCTGGATCAATAACTCCATCTAATCCCTTGATTAGGAGGGCGATCGCCAGAGACAATAATAAAATTTTGCCGACAAATCCTACTTGGCTATTCATGGTTTTTTACTATTAATAATTGCTATGTAGAGATCCTAAATCATTTTCTAAATTAGATTGCTTCTGGAAGGTTATTCCACCCGCCGGCAGCAGGTGAAATCATTTGGGACTGCTCTTAGGTTATTCTACCCGCCGGCGGCGGGTGAAATCATTTGGGACGGCTATAGTTAACACATTACTGATTAGTTTTATGACTGAATCGATCGCTCAACTTAATCTAGAAAAGGCGTTAATTCACTCCCTTGATTTATCAATATATAACTGCTAAAGTTTAGCATACCCATCAATCTAGACGAAGGGAATGAGTCGTCCAAGCTCTTGGGGTGCAAATTCTGGAAGCTGAGAAAGTTTCAAGCTCCTGCCAAGATTCTCAATTAATCACTATGACAAACCTATTCATTGATGCCCGCAATCTCTTATCAGACCTGATCAACCGCTACCGCCCCCAAGTAGATTATCTCTCGATTCGCCTCGAACATACAGAGACCACAAATATTATGCTCCGGGGGCGGACGATCGAAACCCTGAGTGAAGGTTTAGGGATTGGCGGTCAAGTGAGGGCTTGTTATAAGGGCGGTTGGGGTTTTGCTAGTTTTAACAATCTCCATGATCTGGAGTTGCGGGTAGTAGAGGCAACCAAGGCTGCAAAGTTAGTCGGGGAAGAAGAAACCCTCCTCGCTCCGGTATCACCAATCCAAGGTACCTGGGAACTGCCTCTCACAGGCACAAATCCCCGGCAGATTCCCCTTGAGCAAAAAAAAGAGTTGTGCGATCGCTACAGTGATCTTCTCACCAGCTACAGCCCCAAAATCACCAGCGCCACCATCCGCTACGGTGATAGTAGCCAACGCATCCTTCTTGCTACCTCTGAAGGCACGATGTTAGAGCAATCTTGGGTAGATTTGGAAATGCGCTTTGCTGCCACTGCTAGGGACGGAGAAATGGTACAAACCGGGAGAGAAACCACGGGTTCCCGCCGGGGCTACGAAGATTTACTGAATTTAGATGCCCAAATTCAAGGCGCCGCCGATCGAGCCGTCACTGCCCTGACCTTGCCGCCGGTGAAAGGTAATACTTACACGGTGGTGATTGATCCCATCCTATCTGGGCTATTTGTCCACGAAGCCTTTGGGCATCTCTCGGAGGCTGACACCATCTACGAAAATCCCGATCTCCTCGAAACCATGAGCATGGGGCGGCGGTTTGGCAGTCCAGAACTGCAAATTTTTGATGGGGCTGCTCCCCAAGGACACCGAGGTAGCTACGGCTACGATGATGAAGGAACTCCCGCCACTACGACCCAATTGATTAAAGATGGAGTTTTAGTCGGCAGGCTCCATTCACGGGAAACCGCCGGAAAATTGGCAGAAGCCGCCACAGGCAATGCTCGATGTTTAGATTATCACTATTCGCCGATCGTCCGCATGACCAATACTTGGATTGAACGGGGTAATACACCAGTACAGGATTTATTTAGTGGGATTAGCACTGGAGTTTATGCCAAAAATTGGCTGGGGGGCATGACCAACGGCGAAATGTTTACCTTCAGTGCTGGGGAAGCATGGATGATTCGCAATGGGGAAATTGCCGAACCCGTGCGGGATGTGACTCTTTCGGGGAATGTGTTTAAGACCTTGGCAGATATTGAGGCGATCGGTGATGATTTTTACTGGGATGAATCGGGCGGCTGTGGCAAAGGTGGTCAAGGTGGCTTACCCGTGGGTTGCGGTGGTCCTAGTCTCCGCATCAATAATGTCGTCGTTGGCGGTGAAGCCGAGGAATAGCTTAGAGTTCTCGCCCTTTGACTTGAGCTAAACCATCGGTGGTGAGAATTTCATCTTCGGCGTAGTAACCAGAGGCTTTCTTGGCTTCGATTTCGACTTGGGCATCGGCGGGAATCAGTTCTGGGGGAATGGGGATGCGCTTGACGACTTCAATTCCAGAGTTAGTAATAGCCTCGTACTTCATATTGCTCATGGACACCAGCCGATCGATCTTAGTGATACCCAACCAGTGCAAGACATCGGGCATCAGTTCTTGGAAACGCATATCCTGCACCCCCGCCACACATTCTGTCCTCGCAAAATAGGCATCGGCTCGATCGCCCCCTTCCTGCCGTTTCCGGGCATTGTAGACCAAAAATTTGGTAACTTCCCCCAAAGCTCTCCCTTCCTTGCGACAGTAGGCAATCACCCCTGCTCCCCCGATCTGGGCTGTTTGGATGCAATCCTCAATGCCATGCACTAAGTAGGGACGACAGGTACAAATATCCGACCCAAACACATCGGAACCATTGCATTCATCATGCACCCGCACCGCCAGAGGTTTACTCGGATCCGCCACTGTATCGACATCGCCGATGATATAAACCGTTGTGCCACCAATGGGCGGTAAAAATACTTGCAGATCAGGACGGGTGACAAGTTCGGGGAACATGCCGCCAGTTTGTTGGAAGAGGATCCGCCGCAATTCCCACTCCGCCACCTTCAGCCTCGCCGCTACACCGGGCAGATACCACACGGGATCGATCGCCGCCTTGGTGACTACCAGATTTCCATCTTCTTTGAGAATCTTGCCATCTACTTTTAATCGCCCGGAAGCGACTTCCTGCTGGAGTTCTGGGATATTGATATGGGCTTTGGTAATGGCAATACTCGGCAGAATATCATAATCCTTCGGGAAATCTCCAAACACCTGCCCTGCCACAGAACCCCAAGGATCCAACGACACAATTTTCTGGGGGTCACTCCAACTGGGATGAGGTCCCAGGGGAACCGCCGGAGCCGTATTCGTCAAGTCTGCCCGGTGGTCTGGGTCAAGGGTTCCGTTAGCCACTGCCAACGCCCGATAGACACTGTAGGAACCGCCATGAGTCCCAATCACATTCCGATGAATCGTACTTCTAACCGAGCTAATCACTGGTCCTCGATCGCCCGGTGCGGCGGCTCCCCAATGGATGGGAATAGTTTTAGTTGTGCCAATGCCATTGAGGTGAGAAGTCAGGATCACATGGCTACTGCGGCGTTTGCTGGGGGAGTTTGTCATAGTTAGGTGGTCAAGATGAGTTAGTGTGGCAGTTGAAATCGCCGCTATGAGAACAAAGTCCATGGCTCGACTGAGCATTACCGATTTTTCCGGCATGGTAGGTCTTACATGGACTAACCGAAATCTAGGGATTTTATTAACCTGCGTAGGCAGGTTCTGATCCTGTAGCTGCAACTTCAGTCGCCAAGGCTTTATAGATAGTGACCTAGGTTGAGCTTAGATGTATTCAATGACTTCTTCTGGAGCAAATCTGACCTTGGCGAGGGTAGCATACTTATCATCCTCCGCTCGGTAGCCTGCCGCACAAGCAACTACTGTGGCAAAGCCTTTTTCTGGTAGCCCCAAGAGGCGATCGTAATTTGCTGGTTCTATCCCTTCCATCGGGCAGGTGTCAACTCCTACTAAGGCTGCACTGGTCATAAAATTGCCAAGGGCAATGTATACTTGCCGAGCCGCCCATTCATTGGCAATCAGACTCCTTGCACCATTGACCACATCACTCACCATCATATCCCGATAGCCTTTGATGGATTCTACCTCCACACCCCGCACTTCCGCAGTCCGAGCCACAAAGCGATCGACATCGGCAGCCGCCAAATTTTTCTTGATGGCAAACACCACGTAATGCGAGCAGTCGGTGACTTGGGCTTGATTCCAAGAGAGGGGCTTGAGTTGCGCTTTGATTTCTGGGTTGGTAATAATCAAAAATTTCCAAGGCTGCAATCCGTAGGAAGAGGGAGTAAGCACCAAGGATTCCTCCAGCGCACTCCAAGTTTCCGCAGCAATAGTTTTATTGGGGTCAAATTTTTTGGTAGCATAACGCCATTGGAGGCTTTCAAGGAGATTTGTGGTGGTGATGGGAGTCATATTTTTTAGAGTAATGTCTAAATATCCAGATGGGACTGAATTAAACTATTGAATTCGACAATTCAAATTTAATCGATTTTACCCCCTTTAACCTTCTGGTGTAGTTAATTTATTCTCTAATTATCTTTTTGTTTTTTGGGGTGGGGGAAGACTAGAAGTTAGAGATATACTAGAATCGACATTAACCACAACATTAACCACAACATTAACCACAATTAGTTAGGTCAAGGTTAAAAGCTAGACCGAAAAGCTAGATGAAAATTAGCAATATAGTAATATCTTATTGCACCATCCTTTAGATACTACTGATACTACTAGATGCCATAGCAGTCCTCACTGAATCCCCCGGAGGCGCAGGAATAACCCACCAAAAGCAGTCTAATTTAGCAAGAGATTTAGGATCGCTATGTTAGACATTTTATCTAAACTCCAATATTCAGGGCTTCCTGCTCTAGCCTCATGATTCTTAAACCAGTTTACCCTTCCACCATAATTAGCCATAATTAACCGAGGTTATTTCTATGACTCCCCTTAGCCAAAAATCTAAGACTCTAGAGGAATTAACAACCCTAGAACTAGCCCAAGCCCTTGCCGATCGCCTTGCCATCACGCCCAAGGATTGGCACAGCCTCCAAGCCAACCGTCCAGCGAGAGCCGGAGAACAGGCGGCGGCAGCACTGGTATTTCTGTTAAAAAAACAACCCCAAGAGGCTCTGGCAAGATTTCAACAAACGGTGGGCTGGCTCGATCGCTCCCTGACGGCTCCCCCCTGCCCGACCCACAGCGTTCAACATCTAGTTACTGAGCGACTTGCCTTGAGCGAAACCGAAAGGAACCGGAGTGACAACTAACCACCATACCCCCAACTATCTCCATGGCAAATCCTTTCCCGACTGACCCTTCAAAAGATGCTCCCATCTCTGCTCAGCATAGCTCTAAACAAAATAGCTCTAAACAAAATAGTTCTAAACCAGATCGTGTCCAAGGACTATTTACAATTGCTTTAATTGTCCCCTTTGTGAGTCAAATTGTGATTGCTGTGGGGCTGGTGGGATGGTTATCTTTTCGGAATGGACAACGGGCAGTTAATGATGTGGCTAGTCAACTCCGCCAAGAAAATGTGGCAAGAATCAATCAAAATTTAGTTAGTTATCTGGAGACTCCGAGGCTAATTAATCAGACAAATCTGGATGCGATTAACCTCGGTTTTTTGAACATAAATAATCCCCAGACTTGGAGCAATTATTTGTGGCGGCAGACTAAGCGATCGCCCAGCTTGAATATGGTTGGTTTTGGCAGTGAAGCTAGGGATTTTATCGCCACGGATCAGACCACAGATAAAGGAACTTTGATGATGTCTGCTGATGCCAGCACCAGTTACAATTTACAAATTCATCTCCTCAATCAGCAGGGGCAACGGGAGAAAATAGTACGCAATTCCCCAAACTATGATCCCCGTCTCCGTCCTTGGTATCAAGCGGTATCCAGCACTCGGCAACCCGCTTGGAGTCAAATTTTTTCGCATTTTTCGGAGCCGACTTTGTTAATTGCCCACGGGCTACCCATTTTTGATCCAGAGGGGAAATTTCAGGGAGTCCTCGCTAGTACCCTCCGGCTTTCTCAGGTGGGGGAGTTTTTACAAAGCCTCAAGATCGGGCAGACGGGACAGACTTTTATTGTGGAGCGATCGGGCTTATTGGTTGCTAGTTCTCGTGAATCATCTTTGGTTCAAGATACTAGTCAAACCACGAACCAAGTTCAACGGGTGAAGGCGATCGAAAGTAGGGATCTCGTGACCCAAAAAACTACCCAACATTTACTAAGTACTTTTGGCAACTTAGAGAAGATCAACACCGCCCAACAGCTAGATTTTTCCCTCAATAACCAAAAGCAATTTCTGCAAGTAGTCCCTTTTCAAAATGATCAAGGGCTGGATTGGTTGATTGTGGTGGTGGTGCCAGAGGCGGATTTCATGAGTAATATTGAGAGTAATAATCGATCGACCATCATTCTCTGCATCCTCGCTGCGGTGGTGGCAACCCTGATCGGCTTGGTGACTTCCCACTGGTTATCTCGACCGATTATCCGCCTCGCAGCCGCCGCAAGGGCTGTGGCAAATGGCAGCTGGGATCAAAGTCTGCCCATTGAACGGGAAGACGAATTGGGGATTATGGCCGAGGCTTTTAACCGGATGGCAGCGCAGTTACGGCAGTCTTTGCAAGAGATGGAAGCAAGAGAAGCCAGTTTAGCCGAGGCTCAAAAAGTCGCCCACATGGGCAGTTGGCAGCTAGATCTAGTAACTCAAAAGGTTACGTGGTCTCAGGAAATGTTTCGGATCTATGGACTAGAGGGCAGAGCCGCTGCTCCTCCTAATGAAGAAGCCCTACAGTTAGTGTATCCAGACGATCGAATCTTGATTACCGAGGCTTTTCGACTCATCCCAGAAACCAAGCAACCTTTTAGCATTGAGTATCGAATTATGCGTCCTAATGGGGAAATTCGCTATGTCCAGGGCAAAGGTCAGCCAATTTGGGATAAGCAGCAGCAAGTTGTGGGGACTCTTGGTACGGTGATGGATATTACTGACCAAAAACAGGCAGAAATGGCTCTACGGGCTTCGGAAGCAGAACTCCGGGAAAAAACCGACCAACTCCAGTCTTTGATAATCCAACTCCAAAAAACCCAAACTCAACTGGTACAAACAGAAAAAATGTCTAGCTTGGGACAGATGGTAGCTGGGATTGCCCACGAAATTAATAATCCGGTGAGTTTCATTCATGGCAATATCAACTATGCTCAACAGTACACCAATGATCTTTTGAAATTAATGCAGATTGTCCAAGACCATCAGGAGGATTTACCGATCGCAGTTCAAGAGGCTGCCCAAGAAATAGATGTGGATTTTCTCACTGTGGATTTACCGAAGTTAATGCGATCGATGCAGGTAGGAGCCGAACGCATTCAGCAGATTGTGATTTCCCTCCGCAATTTCTCCCGCCTCGATGAATCTGCCATTAAGTCTGTGGATTTACATGAAGGGATTGATAGCACTTTGATGCTGTTGCAACATCGACTTAAAGCCAATCAAGACCATCCCGAAATTATCGTGGTGCGAGAGTACGCTGCTCTGCCTCTGGTGGAATGTTATGCAGGGCAGTTGAACCAAGTATTTATGAATTTGCTGGTGAATGCGATCGATGCCCTCGAAACTTCTTACACCAGCCGGACGCAAACTACTGATGAAGCGCTCAGCTATCGCCCCACGATCTGGATTGTCACCCAAGTAATCGACTCTACAACCGTTCCCCCAAAGGAGGTTACTGAGCAGAATCGAAGTATGGTTACTGAGCGGAGTCGAAGTATGGCTACTGAGCGGAGTCGAAGTATGGTTACTCCCCAGCAAATTACGATGCGGATTCGGGATAATGGCAGTGGTATCTCTCCCGAACATCAAAAGAAACTCTTTGATCCCTTTTTTACCACGAAACCCATCGGTAGGGGGACGGGCTTGGGGCTAGCGATTAGCTATCAGATCGTAGTCGATCGCCACGGTGGGGAGTTGACTTTCAGTTCCCAGCCGGGAGAAGGTACAGAGTTTATCATTACCATTCCCGTGCATCAGAAAAAAACTCAGAAAACTACAACTGCCATGTTGCCGTCTGAAGAGTTTTAAGAATTTAAGAATTTAAGAATTTAAGAATTTAAGATTTCAGGCGATCGATCTCCCGTTGCAATTCTTCGATTTCCCGGCGGAGGCGATCGGCATCCCTAGAGGCGGCGGATTCTTGAGAATTCACATCTACGGAGCCTTCCTTGGTCATTTTTTGATAGTTGCCCCGGAGAATTTCTTTGTACTCCGCCGAAGCTGCCCACTCTTGGAGATAGTAGGGGCGTTCTACTGGGAAGGGATGACTGAGAATGCTGCCCCCCTGACCACCGTTGTAGAGCAATAACTTGTAAACCTGATTTAGCCCATCTTCATCTAACTGGCGGTAGTCGGCTGACTGCTTCATAAATTCTTGGACACTACACTCATGGACATATTTGCTACTGCCCCCGGCGATCTTCATCATGGTGCGGATCACCGGCTCGATATCTCCCATGACTAACAAAGCGGCTCGATCGGAGGATAACTCCGCCTTCCGCCGCCATTCATAGAAGGCATAAACCAAACCACTACTTACTAGATTGCCAATGCCAAAGGTCATTTCTCCCAAAGCCGAAGCTACACTCATCGCCCACAGCCCCATCTGGGTCAGGATGCTATGACCACACTTGATGTGTCCCAACTCGTGGGCAATCACCGTCCGAAGCTCATCTTCCTTTAGCAGGTCTAACAAGCCCGTATTTACGACAATGTAAGGGTTTTCCTTGCCGAGGGAATAACTATTAACTTGGGGATTTTGGTTGACAAACAAAGCGGGTTCGGGGGAAATATCTAAATCCCGGACGCATTCTCGGAAAATCCCGTAGAGGGTTGAATATTGCCGGGGACCGACTCGGATATTATTTGCCATTAAGTAGACAAACTGGGGGCGCTCGTAGATAAATTCCACAAATTTCCGGGCTACTAAATCAAAACCGGGAACGCTGCGGAGGGTCTGCTCGGCTTGGCGATCGAGGGGATGGCGAAATGCTTCACTAGAAAGACCGGGATAGGTAGCCATAGATTGGTAATTTCCAGAATTACGAGATGATTATTATTCCTAGTTTAAGCAATTTTCCTCCCAGTTGCCTCCCAAAAATTAGTTAATCCTCAAAACGTCTCAGAGACCATTGTGATCGTGATTTTTAGTGCCTATGTTCTAAAATGAGAATTACTGAGGTATCAGCTTTGGTATGTACAATTGGCTAGCATATTAGTTAGTATATTGGCTAGGATATTAATGCTTTGTCTACTTCTGCGTTTGTTATGGCACTGGGTCTATCCTAAGAATTTGTCCCCAAAACGTCGATAGATGGGAGATAATTTCTAAAAAATTGATCAACCTAGGGATGGGTAGGGAAAATGTTTAGTCAACCAAAAAATCGGACTTTGGCTGCCATGTTGGCTCTGAGTGGGGTGTTGATTCCTGTTTCTGGCTTGCACAAGTTTTATTTGGGGCAGCCTCTGTGGGGTCTGTTGTACTTGTTGTTATCTTGGACACCAATTCCGAAAGTTGCCAGTGCGATCGAGGCGGTGTGGTATTTGGCTCAAGACGGGGAGCAGTTCGATCGCAACTTCAACCTTGGTGACGCACCCCAAGAAGCCCAGCTACACGCCCCTGCCCAGAGTGTAGAAAGTATTGCCACAGCCCTCCGGCAGTTGGATAGTCTCCGTGCTGAGGGTCTGGTGTCGGAGTACGAGTTTGAGCAAAAGCGCCGTCAGCTATTAGATAGAATTTAGGTGAGGTCAGGCAGGCAAGTTCCCAATCATTGTCCTTTGAAGATTACTTAAATTGCAAAGAATGCACACAGGAGCAGTGGGGTATGGCTTTATTTTCTCAATCTAAACGGCAGCGGATTTTGGCTGATGTTTACTATCGATTGCAGTCCCTAGAAGAGGTGGCGATCGCTGCCCAACTGGGGCGCAAGGTAGACGTGAACCGAGCCGTGGTAGATGATTGGCTGAGATTGCCGGGAATATCTATCCATCAAGCCCGCCAACTGGTGCAACTAAATCAAGCTGGAGTCCAATTTTATTGTTTGGAAGATATTGCTGCCGCCCTGAGCTTGCCTCCCAACTATCTCAAACCCTTAGAAATTATCCTTGATTTTTATTACTACCCTCCAGAAACTCTTCCCAGATCTGCCCCGATTAATGCGAACCTAGCTCAAGTGCAGGAATTACAGACAATTCCGGGCCTTACCCCAGCCCTAGCGGCGGCGATCGTGATCGATCGACAAACCCAAGGCAAGTACAAAAACCTTGCAGACCTCCAAGCCCGCCTCGCCCTCCCCGGAGAAATCACGGCTCAGATCATGCACTATCTTAACTTTTCTGGTTAATCTCCCCAAGAATTTTCTAAATATAGCGATCCTAAATCATTTACTAAATATTTACTAAATTAGATTGCTTCTAGTAGGTTATTCCACCCGCCGGCGGCGGATGAAATCATTTAGGACTGTTATAGTTTCCCAAATTAATCCCCCCAAAAACCATCTGCTGCATTTTTCCCCTAGGGACAAAATTATTAATCTCGTCAATACTGCTAGTATTATTGCTAATATTGTTAAATAGCAAATTTACCCATCGTCACCTGAAAACTAATAAATAAAGCACTTTAATGATCAATTTCTACTCTTGTCTCTCCATCTTTAGCCGTAGCTTTAGTCATAATAGTAATTATTTATTGATTATTTATTGATTATCTAACTAACTATCTAATAATTATTTAACAACTGGCTAAATACCAAAGGTTGATGATAGGTTCCTAAGTTCCTAACTAAGTTAAATGCTGATTCCCAGCTAACTTCTGCACCAAGTTTAGAACTAATCGAGAGTAAATTTCCAAGTTAAATTGAGAGCTAAGTTCAGAAAATTAACCAAATCAAATTAATGTGAGGTTTTCCATGCGTGTACTAATGATTTATCCCCTGTTCCCCAAGAGTCTATGGTCTTTTGAAAAGGTGCTGGAGTTAGTCGATCGCAAAGTCCTTTTACCCCCCCTTGGTTTGGTGACTGTGGCAGCAATTCTGCCCCAAACTTGGGAATACAAATTAGTCGATCGCAATGTCCGGGCAGTGACAGAGGCAGAATGGGCTTGGGCTGAGGTGGTGATTATGTCGGCGATGATTGTCCAAAAAGAAGATTTGGTTGCCCAAATTCAGGAAGCAAAACGCCGGGGCAAATTAGTTGCTGTGGGTGGACCCTTCCCCACTTCTGTACCGGAAGTTTCCCTAGAGGCGGGGGCAGATTTCATGATTCTGGATGAGGGGGAAATTACCCTGCCCATGTTTGTGGAAGCGATCGAGCGGGGCGATCGGTCAGGAATGTTCCGCTCCGATGGCGTGAAGCCCGATGTCACCACTACTCCCGTGCCTCGGTTTGACCTGTTGGAGCTAGACCAGTACGATTCCATGTCCATCCAGTTCTCCCGTGGTTGCCCCTTCCAGTGCGAATTCTGCGACATTATCGTCCTCTACGGGCGCAAACCCCGCACAAAGACTCCAGAGCAACTACTTGCCGAGCTAGATTGCTTGTATAACCTCGGTTGGCGGCGGAGTATTTTCATGGTGGATGATAACTTCATTGGCAACAAGCGCAATGTGAAACTATTATTGCGGGAACTCAAGGAATGGCAAAAATCCCACCAGTATCCCTTTAGTATTACCACCGAGGCTTCCATCGATCTCGCCGACGATCAGGAGTTGATGGATCTGATGATGGAGTGCCACTTTACGGCGGTGTTCTTGGGGATTGAAACTCCCGATGAATCTAGTCTGGCGATGACGAAGAAATTCCAGAATACTCGATCGAGTTTAGCTGATGCGGTGGAAAGAATTACTCGGACGGGTTTGCGGGTGATGGCGGGCTTTATTATTGGCTTTGATGGCGAAAAATCTGGGGCGGGCGATCGGATTGTCCGGTTTGCAGAGCAGGCTGCCATTCCCACCACCACCTTTGGAATGCTCCAAGCCTTGCCAAATACAGCTCTCTGGGATCGCTTAGAACGGGAAGGCAGACTCCTAGCCAAGGATGCCAACTTGAATCAAACTACCTTGATGAACTTCAAGCCCACCCGTCCCATTGAGGAAATTGCCAGAGAGTACGTAGATGCTTTTTGTGCGGTGTATGATCCAGAGAAATATCTCGATCGCACTTACCGCCACTTTTTAATGTTGGGTGCGCCAAGGATTCAGGCTCCTTCCCAGTTCCCCAGTTTGATTGACCTCAAGGCGTTGGCGATCGTCATCTGGCGGCAGGGTTTCAAACGCAGCACCCGATGGAAGTTCTGGCATCACCTATTTAGCATCATCAAAAACAACCCCGGTCAATGGGATCACTACCTCACGGTTTGCGCCCACAATGAGCATTTCCTCGACTACCGAGAAGTTGTCCGCGCCGAAATCGAAGCCCAACTCCAAAAGCTCCTCCAAGCCTTACCAGAAAAGCCCGAAAGCCCAGAAACCAAAGTAGAAGCCCTAGTTTCTCAATAGCTTGGTGTTCTTTTACCTAAACAACTGATTTCTCTAAAATCCCAATCTCTGTAGATGTTTTAGCAGCTTTGATAGTCGTGGCGAAGTCAACCTATAGTTTCGCTGGGTAACAGCCTTTTTCCCATACTGCCAAAGTTGCTTCAACTTCAGTTTTTGCTGGATCAATTAAATAATGAAAGTTGGGTATAGATTTAGAATAGTCACAGAATCATGGCGTAGGTCATGGCAATTTGTTTACCCGTTGTAGGTGGTATTCATCGAAGGTGATATAGTAAACTGCTGCGTAGTCATTAGACCTCTTGCGTGAATAAGGAAAAAGCCCCTCATCC